>CAXUIQ010000084.1:0-10823 GCA_964250815.1 uncultured Acetobacteraceae bacterium | reverse complement strand
ATCATGATCGGCACGAACCAGTTGCCGAAGCCGCCGATCATCGCCGGCATCACCATGAAGAAGATCATGATGAGGCCGTGCGCCGTCACCGTGGCGTTCCACGACTGGCCGGAGGCGAAATACTGCAAGCCAGGGCTTTGCAGTTCCATCCGCATATGGACGGAGAGCGCCACTCCCACGATCCCCGCAAGGATGGCGAAGATCAGGTAGAGCGTGCCGATGTCCTTGTGGTTGGTGCTGAACAACCAGCGGTTCACGAAATTCGGGGCATGCCCGTGATCGTGGTGCTGGTCATGATCGTGGGTCGTCACCGACATGTCTGTACTCCCTCGCGTCAACCGATGTGGGTCAGCGCCGTGTATTCTCAACCGCCGCCAGGCGCTGCTCGCCATCCCCCGAGGAAGGCTCGCCGCCGGAGGCGAACTTCGCCTTGGCCGCCGCGACCCAGGCGGTGAAGTCCTTCTCGGTCATCGCCTCCACCGCAATGGGCATCGCGCTATGGTTGGTGCCGCAGATCTGGTTGCACTCGCCGTAGTACACGCCTGGCTCGTCCACCTTCACCCAGGTCTCGATCGTGCGGCCGGGAATGGCATAGCGCTGCACGCCGAGCGACGGGATGAAGAAGCTGTGGATCACGTCCGCGCTGGTCGTGAGGATGCGGATGTTCTTGCCGGCGGGCACCACCACGCGGTTGTCCACCTCCAGCTGGCGGAGCTGGCCGGGCTTCAGGTCGTCGGCCGGCACCATGTAGCTGTCGAACTTCACGTCGCCCTGGTCGGGGTAGTCGTATTCCCAATACCATTGGTGGCCCACGACCTTGATGGTCATGTCCGCCGCTTCCGTCCGGTCCTCGAAGTAGATCATCCGGAAGGACGGGATGGCGATGACCACCAGGATCAGCACCGGCAGCACCGTCCAAGCGACCTCCAGCGTGGTGTGGTGGCTGATGCGGCTCGCCTTCGGGTTGGCCGAGGCCCGGAAACGCCACACGCAATAGCTCAGCAGCGCGGCCACGAAGATGGTCACGGCCGCCATGAGCCAGATCACCATCGCGTGCAGTCCCTCGATCCCCTGCTGGACCGGGCTGTGCGCCGCTTGGAAGCCGAGCTGCCAGTTGCGGGGCGCCTGCGCCCAGGCCGGCCAGGCGCCGGCGGTCAGCAAGGCGGTGGAAGCTGCGGCGCGGAGCCGCGGGGAAACCTGCATCGTCCGTTCATCCCACCTGCATGGTGCCCGGACCAGGCCCGGGGCATCCGGACGGCGTATCGGACAGCTTGCGCCAAATCAAGCCGCGGCGCGGCCTGGCGATGCTTAGTTGGGCAGGCTCACCAAGGTGAAAAGGCCCAGCGGCGGGACGGAGGCGAATTGCGCACGCGCTTGGTCGGCTGCCGGCAGCAGCGCGTCGCGCGAGAAGTCGGGATGCCAGCCGAGCTTGCGCGATGCCGGAGCCAGCGCCCGCTCCGCCCACCAGCGCGGGCCGCGCTCGGCGGCGAAGTGGTTGACGAACAGCAGGCGCCCGCCCGGACGCACCACCCGGCGCATCTCGGCCAGCAGCCGCCGCGGGTTGGGCACGACGGAGGCCACGAACATCGCCACCGCGATGTCGAACGAGCCGTCCTCGAAGCCCGTCGCCTCCGCATCGACCTCGACCAGCGCCTCCACGTTGGCGAGGCGCTCCGCCTTCACCCGGGAGCGCGCGAAGACCAGCATCTCCGCCGACAGGTCGATGCCGGTGATCCGCTTGGCGGCCGAATAATGCGGCAAGGCAAGGCCGGTGCCGACGCCCACCTCCAGCACGCGCTTGCCCGGCAACGTGTTCACCGCCTCCACCGCGCGGCGCCGGCCGAAGGCCGACACGCCCCCGAACACCCTGTCATACACTCCGGCCCACCGGCGATAGGCGGCGCGGACAGAATCAGCATCGAGGGCGGTGTGGCGCTCCCGCGGAAGGGCAGTCTCGAATGGTGGCATGATGTCTCCGCGCCCACCCCTAGACCGCGGCACCGCCGGGATCAAGGGTGGGAACAGGCCATCCCAGCCCGCGGAAGGCGGGACGCGCTATGCCGCATCCTCGCGGCGGTCGCGTACCTTCACGTAGGCCAATGCCGCATGCTGGGCGCAATACGGCTTCCCCGTCATCGCGCCGTCGTCGCAGAAGCGGAAGCTCGCGGTGCCGGGGTCGCCGATGGGGCAGCAGCCGGTCGCCACCCGCACCCCGGCCCGCCGCGGCGGCACGGCGCGAAGCTGCACCGGCGCCTGCGCCGGCGGCAGATGCTGCGTCTTGGGGGGCGCAACGGGATCGGACGCCGTGGCCACAGCGGGCGGAACCGAGGACGGGACGGACGGCAGGTTCGGCGCCGGCAAGGTCGGGCCGGTCGCGCGCCGGGGCACGGACCGCCGCGGCACGTGGCCTTCCGGCAGGTCGCGGCGGATCGGCGACGGGCGGGGCGCAAGCATCAGGCGGTGGGCCTTGCCGACCACCGCGTTCTTGGTGATGCCCATGCGCCGGCCGATCTCAGCCGTGGAATGGCCATCCTGCCAGAACTGGCGCAGGCAGGCGATCGTCTCCTCGTTCCAATCCATTCCACGCTTCCTAACCGTTCATGTGCGGAACGGATGATAGGGCCATGGGTTTGCGAGGGATAGGCGTAAAACGTTAACATGGTGCAAACAGTTGTGGATAACTCGGCTAGAATAACAGCCCCTTACGCAGCATCCCATGCACCCCCTTCTCACCATTCACCGTTTGCGTGACGTGGAAGTCCACCGCGAGCGAGCAGAACTGGTAGGCCTGGTCCGGCGACAGGCTGGACCGGGCGCAGATGAAGGCGATCATCTCCCGCAGCGCCTGCTTCATCGCCAGGTCCAGATCCTCGTTCAGCCCCATCGAGATGTAGTGCGTGGGCGTTTCCGCCCGCGGGAAGCGGAACGGCGCCGCTTCCGCCCCATGCTGCGCGTCCGCCCCCTGCTGCGCGCCCGCCTTGTGCAGCACGAGGGTGAAGGTGCCGGTCAGGCAGGTTTCCAGCGCGTTGATGCAGACCTCGCCGTCGCCCTGGACGCCGTGACCGTCCCCGGCGGAGAAGTTGGCGCCGGGCACCCAGACCGGCAGGAACAGCGTGGACCCGGCGCCGACCTCCTTGTTGTCCAGGTTGCCGCCGTGCTCCCGCGGCTCCTTGGTGGAGATCGCGCCGTAGGCGGGCGGCGGCGCCACGCCCATCACGCCGAAGAACGGCGCGAGCGTCAGCTCGCCGCCCCAGGGCGGGCGGCAGGTGCCGGCGGCGCGGTCGATGGCGATGTGGCTGAGGTAGCGGTGCGGGAAGTCCTCCGGCAGCGTGCCGGCGAGCGGACGGTGCCCGCAGAACCCCCAATCGGCACCCAACTCGATCTTGTCGATGCGGACTTCCAGCGTGTCGCCCGGCTCCGCGCCGGCCACCGCGACCGGGCCGGTCAGGATGTGCGGGCCGAGCCGGGGCGGGTCGGCGGCGTGGATGGCGGCAAGCGCCGGCGGCACCGCCATGCCGGAGCCTTCGGGCGGCATCACGTCCGGTGCGCCCGTGACGCATTCCAGCACAACGGTGTCGCCGCTCTGCACCGTGAGCACGGGCGGGTAGGCGGCATTGAACGTGCCCCAGCGGATGGTTTCGGGCGTGGCGGCGACGCGGTGCTGGGCCATGGCTGCGCTTTCCGTTCCGGCTTGTTTCAGGCAAGCCTGTGCAACTCGCGTGCCGCGACCGCAGCTCGCGCGCCGCGGCCGCAAGGGCTACGGCGCCGGGGGCCAGGGGTCGGTCTTGCCGAGCTGGCCCGGCACGGCATGGCCCAGCACGTCCGCCAGCCACGGGTCCAGCGCCGCCACCGCGCCGCGCTCGATGCCATGGCGGACCCCCAGGCCGTCCAGCATGAACAGCAGGTCCTCGGTCGCGATGTTGCCGGTAGCGCGGGGCGCGAAGGGGCAGCCGCCGATGCCGCCTGCGCTGCTGTCCAGCACCGTGCACCCGGCCAGCAGCGCCGCGTAGGCGTTGGCGTAGCCGGTGTTGCGCGTGTTGTGGAAATGCGCCCGCATCGACGCTTGCCCCGACCTCGACGCGGCAGCGCCGGCAGCGGCAACTGCCGCCCGCACCCGCCCGAACAGGTCCATGACCTGCCGCGGGTTGCCGACGCCGATGGTGTCCGCGAGGCCGATCTCCGCCGGGCCGGAGCGCAGGATCTGGCGGGCGATGTGCTCGACGCGGGCCGGGTCAACCGCGCCCTCGAACGGGCAGCCGAAGGCGACGGCGATCATGGCCGTGGCGCGGCGCCCGGCGGCGCGGGCCATGGCCGCCACCTCGGCCCAGGCCGTCAAGCCCTGCTCCACCGTCTGGCCTTGGTTGCGCTGGCCGAACGCCTCGCTGGCGCAGACGGTGAAGGTCAGCTCGTCGCATCCGGCGGCGATGGCGCGCTCGGCGCCCCGGCGGTTGAGCACGAGGCCCGAGAGGATGACGCCGGGCACGCGCCGCAAGCCCGCCATCACCGCCTCCGCGTCCGCCATCTGCGGCACGCGGGCCGGGTGGACGAAGCTCGTCGCCTCGATGCGCCTGGCGCCTGCCGCCGCCACGGCCTCGATCAGCCGCAGCTTGTCGGCGGTGCCGACCGGACGGCCCTCGTTCTGCAACCCGTCGCGCGGGCTGACCTCGACGACCTCCACGACGTCCGGAAGCATGGGGGCGTCAGGCAACATGGGGGGCGTCAGGCGGCATGGGGCCGGGTGCGGCCGACCACGCGCGCCGCTTGCAGCGCCGCGAGCCGCCCGGCGTCCAGGCCCAGCACCCCGCGCAGCACCGCATCGTTGTGCTCGCCAAGCTCCGGCCCGGCGCCGCGGATGCGCCCCGGCGTGTCCGACAAGCGCGGCGCCACGTTCTGCATCCGCAACTCCCCGAGCTTGGGGTGCATCACCCGCACGATGGCGTCCCGCGCCTTGAAGTGCGCGTCCTCCAGCATCTCCGGCGCGCGGTAGATGTCGCCCCGCGGCACCCCGGCCTCGTCCAGCAGCGTGCCGAGCGCCACGCGGTCCCGTTCGCGGGTCCAGTCGGCGACCAGGGCGTCCAGCTCCGCCTGGCGCTCCCCGCGGGCGTCGTGGGTGGCGTAGCGTGGATCGTCCGCCAACTCCGGCCGGCCCATCGCGGCGGCCAGGCGGCGGAACACCGTGTCCTGGTTGGCGGCGATCAGCATGTAGGCGCCGTCCCGGGTGGGATACACGTTGCTTGGCGCGATGTTGGGCAGGATGGCGCCCGTGCGCTCCCGGACGTGGCCGGTGCAGGCGTACTCGGTGACGAGGCATTCCATCACCGCCAGCACTGCCTCGTAAATCGCGCTGTCCACGACCTGCCCGCGCCCGGTGCGCGTGCGGGCGTGCAGCGCCATCATGCCGCCCAGGCAGGCGAAGGTGGCCGCAAGCGTGTCGCCGATGGAGATGCCCATGCGGCTCGGCGGCGTGCTGGGGTCGCCCACCACGTGGCGCAGCCCGCCCATCGCCTCCCCGATCGCCCCATACCCGGCCTTGTGCGCGTAAGGCCCGGTCTGGCCATAGCCGGACACGCGGATCATCACCAGCCGCGGGTTGACCGCCGCGAGCGCGTCGTAGCCCAGGCCCCACTTCTCCATGGTGCCGGGCCGGAAGTTCTCGATCAGCACGTCGCTTGCGGCCACCAGGTCGCGGATCAGCGCCTGGCCCTCCGGCTGCCGCGCGTCGATCTCCACGCTTTTCTTGCCGCGGGCAATGACGGACCACCACAGCGACACGCCCTGCGGCTTCTCGTGCCCCCATTCCCGCATGGCGTCGCCCTTGCCCGGCGGCTCCACCTTGATGACCTCCGCGCCGAAGTCTGCCATCAACTGGCCGCAGAACGGCCCGGCAATCAGTTGCCCCATCTCGATGACCCGCAGGCCGTCAAGCGCCCCGCCTGAGTTTGGGCTATCCTGGTGCATCGCTGCTCCTGCGAAGTCGGGCGGACATGCTGAGGTTCCGCGCGCCCGCCTGTCAAGCCAACCGTTCGCGGCGCCCGCGCTTGGGGCCTACCCGGCCCCAGGCCGGGTCCGGCTCCAACCCGTCGAGCCGGTCGAGGTCGGCGGTCGTATGGCCCGAAGCGTCCCGCGTGACCGCATCGACGAACCGCTGCCCGAACACGATCTGGCCGGGGGCATAGCTCCGCACCTCCTGGATCTGCGCGCCCAGCGACTGGTCCCGCCCGTCGATCGACAGGAACAGCCGCGCGTCGTCGCGTGCCAGGCGCGCGGCGTCGCAGCCGTGCAGCGGGCTGGTTTCGTCGATGACGTGCATCAGCGTCCAGGTCAGCACGAACATCTGCATGTCCGCGCGTTGCAGGCGGAGGTCATGCACCCGCCGGAATACCTGGCCTTCGCTGGTCTCCTCGGCGAGCAGGACGCCGAGCTGCGCCTTCATGTGGGTCAGCATCGTCAGCCGCTCGTTGCCCAGCCGCAGCATCAGCGTGGGCTGGCCGTTGTGCGTGGCCACGACGGCGCGGGTCGAGTACAGGATTCTGGACTTCGGTCGGGAAAACCGGACAAAGAGCAGCCCGGTCAGCACGGCGGTCAACGCCATGCCGGTGAAGATCTCGAACGCGGAGACGAGGTGGCCATAGGTCGTGGCCGGCGACATCGTGCCGTAGCCGACGGTGGCCAGGGTCTCCAGGCTGAAGAAGAATGCGTCGCCAAAGGCACCCGGCCGCGCATTGGCGATGGCGCCCGGCTGCGCCAGGTAGAGCAGGGCAAAGACGACGTTGGCCGCGATCTCGGTCAGCAGCGCGGCAAGGGCGAAGCCGGGCCAGGACAGGCTGAGCGCGACGTAATACGGGTCGCGCAGGTCGAAGCGGGACGCGCCCCGCTTCGAAACCTCGAAGGCGCCGAGCCGGATGCGCCGGGCGACGCTGCGCGGCGGCAGCGTCAGCCCGGCTGCTTGGCGGCGTCAGCCGTGGGCAACGGCTCCGGGTTGGCCGACAGCGAGCGGAGATAGGCGATCACGTCGGCCCGCACCTTGGGATCGGCGATGCCGGCGAAGCTCATCTTGGTGCCGGGGGCGTAGGCGCTCGGCTTGAGCAGCCACTTGTCCAGCTCCGCATAGGTCCAGGCGCCTTCCTTGCCCTTCAGCGCCGCGGAGTAGGCGTAGCCCTCCATGTGGCCGTGCGGCCCCCCCACCACGCCATACAGGTTGGGACCGACGCCCGCCTTGCCGCCCTCGTTGAAGCTATGGCACGCGACGCAGCCGGCGCTCTTGACGCCCGCCTCGCCGCGGCCCGGGTCGGCGGAGGCGAGAAGCACGGCAACCGGCGGCTCTGCCGCGGCCGGGGCAGCGGCGGCCGTCTGCGCGCTGGGCAGGTCAACCTTGATCGCCGTTCCCTGGATCGCCTTCGGATGCACGAGGGCGTCGCTGATCAGCCCGGACCCCATGAAGGCGATGCCCGCGATCAGGAACGCGGCAACCGCCTTGTTGATCTCCATGCTGTCCATGCGTGACCCCTGCCCTCGTCAAAACCATCCCTGCGCGGAAGCGGTCGCACAACAGGCTGCGCACTGCAACCTGCATGGCGAAAATTCCCGCGTGGACTGAATATGATGGGGAGGGATCGAAAGTCAGCAAGATCAGGGCGGTGGGGCGCGGCCGTCTCGGCCACGCCCCTTGCAAGCCTTATTCGCCGATCTTCGACTGACCCGCCGGTATGGCCTGCTGCATGGAGCCGTTGGGCGGCGTCCAGGAGGCATTGAGGTAGGCCACCCCTGCCCCGCCGGGATGCGACAGTTCCGGGAAGTCCTTGAGCATGCTGACGCCGTAGAGCGGCTTATAGACGCCCTGGTGGCAGGTGGCGCAAGCGAGCTTCGGCGAGTCCCCCGTCGGACCCAGCCGGTTGGCCGGCCAGGCGTTGACCAGCGACTTCAGGTAGTCGTTGTTGAGGTCGCGCGTCATGTTGATGCCGTGCCATGCCACGACCTTGGCCGGGGTGCTCTGCGACCAGTCGCTGAACGCCCGGCTGTTGTGGCAGTACGTGCAGTTCACGCCGAGCGAGTTGCCGAAGTAGTTCATCAGCGCGAAGGTCCACTCCGCTTCCTTGATGGAGTGCCGGTTGGAGCCGGGCAGCGCCTCCTCCCCCTGCACGCGGATCGTGTGGTCGCCTTCCAGGAACGGCGTGAACGGGTCATACGGCAGCGAGGCGTAGCGCACGGACGCCGCCGCGATGTTCTTGCCCACCGCCGGCCCGGCCGAGATCATGCCGCCGCCCGGCGTCCGCGTGCCGGGATCGTTGAACCAGATGTTGTTCGGCACCGGGTTGCCCCGGTGGCAGGTGTAGCACGTCACCCCCGTGCCCTGCACGTGCGCCTGCCAGTCGGCGTTGATGTGCTGCGTCATCTGGAACATGCGCCGCGACACGATCTTGGTGTAAAGGTTGTCCTCCGCCATGTTGTTGGTGTTGTGGCAGTAGGCGCAGCCCTGCTTCGGCGACACCCATTGGGTGATCGAGACCATCAGGCGGGTGAACTGGGCCACGCTGAGGTCGCCCAGCACCTGGACGTTCTTATAGATCACCCCCGCCTTCGGACCGGCCGCGGTCGCCTGCGGCAGCGACGCCGGGACCTTGTTCTCCGCAAGGTAGTTGGCGAGCTGCTTTTCGTTGTAGTTTACCTGCATCGCCGTGCCCCGGAAGCCGCGCTGCACGACCTCCAGCTCCGGCGCCTGGAACTGGGAAAGCATCACGACCCCGAGCAAGGCGGCGCCGACCGCGCCGACGAGGCCCAGCGCGGTCATCACGCCAGGCATTTTGACCCCGGGCTTCATTTGGCGGCTCCTTGAGAAAGGGCCGGGTCGGTCACCACGCCCCACACGGCCGGATAATGGGCCGCGATACCATGCTTCTCACCCCAAAGATACCAGTTGTCCACAACTGTTCCGGTTAGCAGGATGCCGATGCCGCCGGTGAGCGGGCACAGCACGGCGAACCACCAGGCCCAGCGGTGGATGCTCTCGGCCGTCGCGGCCCAGCCCATGGTCCAGCGCCAGAACAGGGTCCCCCGCTCGAACGCGGTGCCGCGGTCGATGATCTGCTCCAGCTCGCGCTCCGCCCCGAAGCGGCTGATGGCGAGCACGGTCGCCCCGTGCATGGCGAACAGCAGGGTCGAGCCGTACAGGAACACGATGGAGAGCATGTGGAACGGGTTGTAGAACAGGTTGCCGTAGCGGAGCGAGAACGCCGCCGTCCAGTCGAGGTGCGGGAAGATGCCGAACGGCACCGCCTCGCTCCAGCTCCCCATCAGGAGCGGCCGGATGAAGCCGAGCACGAGGTAGAGCCAGATCGCCGCCGCGAACGCCCAGGCGACGTGCGTGCCCATGCCGAGCACCCGGGCGCGCTGGTAGATCCGCACCCACCACAGCAGGATGGAGGTGGTCAGGAAGAACCCGGCCATCAGCCACCAGCCGCCCTGCGCCAGCGGCGGCAGGCGCAGGCCCCAGCTCGGCGCCGGCGGCTCCAGCGCCAGCCAGAACAGTTGGCGCACGAACTGCACCGGGTTCCAATCGACCGAGGCGAACATGTTGAGGCCGATGATCTCGAACGCGATGAAGCCGCACACGAGTGAGGCGACGCCGGTGATGCCCAGGTAGAGCGGGCCGACCTGCGCGTCGCCCAGCACGCCGAACAGGTGGATGTAGAACGGCTTGCCGGACCGGGTCCAGGCGGTGCCGGTGACGGGCACCCCGGCATAAACGGGTCCGCGGACCTGGACGCGGGTGAACAGGTTTTGATACTCGGCCATGGTTGCGCTCCCTATCCCCTCGTTATTTCCAGATCGGCAGGTTGAGCCACCAGCCCCACCATTCCGGCCAGCCGCGGGTCCAGAACGGCCCGCTGATGATGATGCACACAGCGCTCCAGAACCCGGCCGAAAGCGCCAGGAACAGGCCGAGGCGATGGATGCCGAGCGTGCCGATGGACCAGCCGATGGTGTCGCGGAAGAACGTGTTCTCGTGTTCCGCCGTCTTCACCGCCTGGCCCTTGGGCGGGTTCGCCGCCGACAGCACCAGCCCGCCGTGCATCGACAGGGCGAGCGTCGTGGTGAAGAAGAACGTGATCGCCAGCATGTGCGCCGGGTTGTAATGGAAGTGCAGGTACTGGTAGCCGGTGTTGGACACCCAATCGAGGTGGCTCAGGATGCCGTACGGGAAGCCGAAACCCCAGGCGCCCATCAGCACCGGACGGATCACCACGAGCGACACGTAGGCGAAGATCGCGACGCCGAAGGCGACCGGGACGTGGTAGCCCATGCCGAGCTTGCGGCTGATCTCGACCTGGCGCAGCGCCCAGGACACGAAGGCGCCGATGGCGCAGATCGTGATGACCTGCCACAGCCCGCCCTCCTTGAGCGGCGCGAAGCCCAGGCCGTAGCTGAGGTCCGGCGGCGCGATGTTGATGCGCCAGATGTTCCAGTCCCCGCCAAGCGCCGCGCCGTAGATGATCAGCGCAGTCCCGAGCGCGGAGAAGAAGATGGACGTGACGCCGAAGAAGCCGACGTAGAACGGGCCGAGCCAGAAGTCGAACAAGTCGCCGCCGACCAGGGTGCCGCCGCGGACGCGGTATTTTTCCTCGAAGGTGAGCATCGCCATGGTGTGGACCCTTTGGTCAGGCGGGATGCGGGCGGCGGGGAGGCCGGGCGGACCCGGCGCAGCCCGCCGCCCCGGCTGGGTTTATCGGGGAGCCGACGCTTGCGGCAGCGGCGCCAACTGGGCGGCGCTGCCGCCCCGGGTCGGGCCTTCCAGCCAGTTGAACCGGCTCGTGCTGAGCAGGATG
>CAXUIQ010000083.1:0-10824 GCA_964250815.1 uncultured Acetobacteraceae bacterium | reverse complement strand
TCAGGAACACCTCTGGCGAAAGCTTCAGGGTGTCCACCAAACCGGGTCAATCCCATAATGCGTGCCGCACCCCGGCGTCGCCAGCGCGGCTGATGCTGCCCGACCAGTCCATCTCGCCGGACTGGAGCCGTCGCGGCGTCAGGCCAAAGTGGGCGCCCACCGTTCGAGAGTCGCTGAACCGTGCGGGGTCGTCCACCCCAGCGGCATAGCTCAGGGCCACAAGCGGGCCAACACCGGGCACCGACATGAGCTGCTTGCAAGCCGCGCTGGCTTTGGCCCGCTTGGCGATCTCCTTGTCCAGCGCGGCAACTTGGCCGTCGATGTGCTCGACCACGGCGACAAGCGGCCGCAGCAGCGGCGCCAGCGCCTCGTCGTCCAGGGTTTGGGCCACCAGCGCCTGGAACGCTGGGCTGCTCAGCTTCGGCGGCGTCAGCCCTTCGACCTACAGGATGGACCAGATGACGTTGCGCGCATCGAGCGACTGCTGCCGGAGCTGCTCGCGCACCGTCAGCAGGGCGCGGTCGCGCCCTGCCTCCACCGACTTCACCGACACGGCGCGGACCTTGTTGACCCGCATCAGGTCGGCAAGGCCACGCGCGTCGTTCTTGTCGGTCTTGTTGCGGAACCCCGTCTTGAGCGCGGCGGCGGCATGGTCGCATCGGTGACGATGACCGGCAGGCCGGCCTCCAGCAGCGCCCGCGCGATCCAGGCGGAGTTGGTGCCTGCCTCCAGGCCGACCCGCTCAACCTCCTTCCCGGATGCCCTGATGGCTGCCGCGATCGCCTCCGGCGTGCTCGCAACCGACTGCTCGCGGGCCACCTGGCCTGCCGCGTCCATGATGCACACCGCGGTGCGCGCGACCGAAACGTCCAAACCAACGTGGACCATGCCTGCTTCCCGACCCCTGGGCACCCGTGCCGGCCCTCAGCGTCAGGCAGCGGTGGCGGGAAATCCACCGCAGACAGGCCGGTCGGGATGTCCCATCTCGTGGAAGCGCTCGATCGCGCTTGTGGTCCGCGCCGGCTTCCACCGGCTCGGGGGCGGGCGGAAAGGCGAGCAAGCCGGGCGCTTTCGCTGCGCGAAACGCCGAGCAGGCCAGGCGCCACTTGCGCAGAAACGCGCGGCGCCGGGCCTGCACCTGCCTGGCGGTTTCGGCGCAGATCATCTCGGCGTAGGCGGCCGCAGCGGCAAACCCGAAAGGGGTCCGCGACCTCCTCGTGCGGCGCCCCGGGCGCATGGGCCAGGAGCTTCCCGTGCCTGTGAACCAAGCAGCGCCGGGCGGGCACGTCGGGCCACAACGCCGCCAGCGCCCGCTCCTGCCCGATCCGCTCCTTGATGTCCGGCGAACCTTTCGGTTCGACAAACCCGCGCACCCGCTCCCGGATGCCCGCCTTGATCCCGCCGAAACGCGAAGCGTTTGCGGCTGGGTCAAACCAGGCCTCCCCCGCAAACAGCATCGTGCCATCCGCACCCGTCCTCGTGCCGTCCTGTTCCATGGCGTGGTCTCCACCGGCGTGCCAACGCCGGACATGGCTCGTTCAACAAACCAGAACCTACGCCACCAACCTGTTCCCACCACACCCGCAACGGCACCGCACTGGACAACGCGCCCAGGGAAAGTTTCTTTCACACGCTCAAGACTGAGCTGGCCCACCACAGAGTATATGCTACCCACGACAAGGCCAAGCGCGACCTGTTCGCCTGTGCGAAAGGGGCCTGTTGAAAACCCTGCCGGTTTTTGATTCGCTCAAGCCTGCAACGACGCGGGCGGGGGAGCGATGCTGGGGAGCAAGCCACGAGGCCGGCTCGAGCTGCTGATGGCCGGCTCGTTGCGCGACTTGGTGCCTGACGACCACGTGCTTGCCCGGGTGGGTCGGGTTCTCGACCTGTCATGGCTGCGGGCGGCGGTGCGGGACTGCTGTGCCGCGGACGGTGCAGGCCGGCCCGGCATCGACCCTGAGGCGGCGGTGCGGCTCATGCTGGCCGGCCTGCTGCTTGGCATCGTGCGCGACCGCAGGCTGATGCGCGAAGCCCAGGTCAACACCGCGATCCGCTGGTTCGCGGGCTGCGGCCTGCACGAGGCGTTGCCGGACCGCTCCAGCCTGACCCGCATCCGGAGCCGCTGGGGTGCCGAGCGGTTGCAGCACGTCTTCGCCCGCACCGTGCAGGCGTGCGTCGCGGTCGGGGTCGCCAAGGGCGAGGTGGTCCACATCAACAGCTCCTTGATCCGCGCCGATGTCAGCTGGGACGCCATCGCTCGGCGCCACCTGGACGCGGTCGGGGCCGCCAACACACAAGAAGGGCCGGCCCGTGACGCGAGCGGCGGCAGCGGGCCGCCCGCGGCGAAACCGCCAAACGCCTCGGTTTGCACGACGGACCCCGATGCGTCGCTGACCAAGAACAATCAAGCGCACCGCAGCGAGCCGTCCTTCAAGCACCATGCAGCCGTGGATGCCGAGCACGGCGTCGTGCTGGACGTGGCCGTCACCACAGGGGCGGCACGAACCCCCGGTTCGTTGAGGACCAGCTGACGGCGGTCGCCGCGGCCACGGGCCGTGCCATCCGCATCGCGGCCATGGACGCCAGCCACGCCATCACCCGCGTGTTCGCGGACTTGGAAGCGCGCAACGTCGAGGCGGTCATTCCTGTCAGGGCGGAACGCCCTGCCAAAGCGGGCACGGTCCCGGCACGCCGCTTCAAGCTGGATGCCAGGAACCAACGGGTCCGCTGCCCTGCCGGCAAGCTCCTGCGGCCGCATGGCAAGCCGGACAGCGATGGCTTCCAGCACCGCCGCGCCCGCATCCAGGACTGCCGCTCCTGCCGCCTGCGCCCGGTCTGCTTCAGCCCGGCCATGACGCGACGTGCGATCCTGCTGCACAAGGACCACCCCGCGCTGCTGCGGGCGCGGCGTAGATGCGCGCGCCGGGGCGAACACGAACGCGCGCTCCGCCGCAGCCACCGCGTCCGTGTGGAGGGTTTCCACGGCGAAGCGAAAACCTGGCACGGACGGGCCAGGGCCGTCCGGCGCGGGCTGCAGAACATGCGCATCCAAGCGTTCCCGACCGCCGCAGCGGTGAACCTGAAACGGCTCGCCGCCGCGCTGGCTGCCGTGCTCGCCAGCTTGCCCGCGATGTGGGCCCGGATCGACGTCGAGTGGCCGCCGACAGACCCAGCTCGCCGAACTTGCGTCGTTGCATCGCACTCTGGATAAGCCACCCGAAACGGGGTTCTTCAACAGGCCCGAAAGGTTGGTATAATCGCCAACGCCTGCACTCAGGGCTGGGCTACCGAACCCCGGCCGAGGCAGAACGGCGAACACAAAACGTCGCGTAACCACTCCACAAAAGTCGTGGAGGATCACACCGCCGCTGCGCACGCCGGCGCGCTTGCCGCCACCACCCTCGGCCTTTTTGTCCAATCAAGCAGCATTTGCGCGGCACAGCCGATCTTGGCGGCAATGGACACCACCGCCGCCCAGCGCGTCGGCTACCCGCCTGCATGCTCCAGCACCACCCGCGCCGCGCGCCCGCGCACCCCGGGCGAAAACCTGGTCGTTGTTGCCTTTGTCGCCATGGCTCTACCTTCCCAGGAAGTGAAGCCTCCAGCAAACCCGGAGCGGTTCACTCAGCCCCTGCTGGGTCCCCCGAACCGGTCAAGCGATCCCCTGTTGCGGCATGGTCCCGCAGGTGCCAAGGTTCAGCAGGCGGGAGATTGCCGGAGACATTCGGTTGGGACCTCCGTGTTCGTTTGGCGTTCCCGCGATGACCCAACGAGACAAGCTGATCAGGGACCGTCCGAGGGAAACGTGCGCAGCAAGATCGTAACGGCGGACCAGGCCATTGCCCTCATCCAGGACGGCGACACGCTGACCGCCACCGGATTCGCCCAGACGGGCTTCGCAGAGGCTCTGCTGTCGGCGCTGGAGCGACGCTTCCTTGCAACCGGATCGCCTCGCAACCTCACGGTCTTCGCCGCTGCGGGCCAAGGCGATGGAAAAGACCTCGGCCTCAACCACCTGGGCCATGAGGGCTTGCTGCGGCGTGTGGTCGCCGGCATCTGGGGCCGGATGCCAAAAGTCCAGGAGCTTGCGCTGCGGAACAAGATCCAGGGCTACAACCTGCCGCAAGGGATCATCTGCCAGCTTTTCCGGGACCTCGCCGGCGGCAAGCCGGGCACCTTCTCCAAGGTCGGCCTGCACACATTTGTCGATCCCCGCTACGGCGGCGGCCGCCTCAACGAGATCACCACCAAGGACATCGTCGAACTGGTTCAGGCAGACGGCCAGGAGTGGTTGTTCTACAAGGTGGGCAAGGTCAACGTGGCCTTTATACGCGGAACCACGGCCGACACCTTCGGCAACATCACCATGGAGCGCGAGGCGCTGACGCTGAACAACCTTGCGATGGCGATGGCAGCGAAGAACAGCAACGGGATCGTCATCGCCCAGGTCGAGCGCATCGCCGAGCGCGGGACCCTGCCGCCACGGCAGGTCAAGATCCCGGGCATCCTCGTTGACTGCATCGTCGTCGCGGAGCCGCACCACCACCGGCAGACCTTGCGCACGCAATACGATGGCGCCTATGCCGGCGAGTACCGCGTGCCGCGCCCGAGCGTGACGTCCGGCGCGCTTGACGAACGCAAGATCATCGCACGCCGCGCCGCTTTCGAGATACCGCCGAACGGCATCATCAACCTCGGCGTGGGCATGCCGGAAGGCGTGGGGGCGGTCGCCAACGAGGAGCGGATCTTCCACCTGCTCACGCTCAGCGTGGAGTCGGGCCTGATCGGCGGGATGCCCTCGACCGGCGGCGATTTCGGCACGGGCGTCAACATGGACGCCGTGATCGACGAGAACCAGCAGTTCGACTTCTACGACGGCGGCGGCCTGGACATGGCCTGCCTCGGCATGGCGGAGTGCGACGCGGCGGGCAACGTCAACGTCAGCCGGTTCGGAGGCCGGGTGAACGGGGCCGGCGGGTTCATCAACATCAGCCAGAACGCGCGCCTGGTCGTGTTCGTCGGCTCCTTCACCGGCAACGGGCTGAAAATCGCCGTGGAGGATAGGAAATTGCGAATTCTGGAAGAAGGCAAGCAGAGGAAGTTCCCGAAGCAGGTCGAGCAGATCACGTTCAACGGCCAATACGCCTACGACCGCGGCAAGCCGGTGTTCTACGTCACTGAGCGTTGCGTCTTCCGCCGTATGCGGCATGGGCTCGCCCTGATCGAGGTCGCCCCGGGCATCGATGTCAGCAGGGACATCCTGCCCTACATGGATTTCAAACCGTTTATCGGCGACCACACCTCCATGGACGCGCGCATCTTCAGTCCGGAGCCCATGGGACTGGAAGCCGAGCTTCTCAACCTCTCGCTTCCCGACCGCGTCAGCCATGATCCCGAGCGCAACATCCTGTTCCTCAACTTCGAAGGGATGTACGTCCGCACAGCCGATGACGTCCAGGCGATCTGGGACATCTGCGAGCGTCGTTGCCGCGAGATCGGCAAGCGCGTGGGGGTCGTCATCAACTACGACCGGTTTCGGATCAACCAAGAGATGATCGACCCGTATGCGGAAATGGACCGATACTTCCTCGCGCACTATTTCACGACGATCACGCGCTACGCGACCAGCGCGTTCATGCGTTCCAAGCTCGGCGAGGCTTTCTCGAAGCGCAACATCGCTCCGCATGTCTTCGAACGCCGGGAAGAGGCCCAGGCGCAACTTGCGGCGATGACCGAGGGACGGGCCAACGCGCCATAGATCATCCCAACGGCGATGTCCGTCGCCCAAGAACCGGCAGGCCTCGCCTATTTGCGGCGCGGCATCAGGACCGTGTAGTCGAGGTCGAGCACGACCGCCGGGTGCGGCTTTCCATCGGACGCCTTGTCCGGGAACCCGGCGCAGGGTTGGTCCTTGGCCGCGACCGTCCGAATGCGCAGCGCTCCAACGTCGCCACGTGTCGGCAACGCCTGTTTCTCGGTGATTTCGGACCAAGCGTAGATCGTATCCCCTGCGAAGGTCGGCGCGACGTGGCGGCCGCCATTGAGCGAGGCGATCTTGAATGCGTTCGCCAGGCCATTGAAGGAAATGGATCTTGCCAGGCTGATCACATGGCCGCCGTAGATCAGGCGCCGGCCGAAGCGGCTGGCCTTCGCCGCCTGGTCGTTGAAGTGCGCCCGTGCAGAATTCTGCCACAGGCGGGTGGCAAGCATATGCTCGGCCTCTTCGACCGTCACCCCGTCCACATGGTCGATGCGCTCGCCGACGGCATAGTCTTCCCACAGGTAGGGGCTGCCGGCGAGGGCGGTGTCGTAGCAGGAGAGTTTCAGGCCGCGGGGAACGCAGAGCTCGTCCACCGGCACGGCCTCCGGCAATGCCGGAACGACCGCCGCCGGCGCCGGGGCGGCGTGGTCGCGCTTTGGAACCAGCACCCAGCGCACGTATGACACCGCGGCCTCGCCGCGTTGGTTGCTGCCGACGGAACGGAGATAGACCACGCCGGAATCGCCTTTCGCGCTCTCGCGCAACCCGATCACGTCCGACACGGTGGCGAGGGTGTCGCCCGGATAGACCGGCACGCCGAAACGACCGTCCGCGTAGCCGAGGTTGGCGATCGCATTGAGCGAGATGTCGGGCACGGTCTTGCCGAAGACAATGTGGAACGACAGCCAGTCGTCAACCGGCGCCGTCGGCAGGCCGACCGCAGCCGCAAACGCCCGGCTCGACTGCACCGGGAAGCGCGGCCCGTATAATGCCGTGTAGAGCGCCACGTCTCCGTCCGTGACCGTGCGCGGGGTCGGATGGACGATGGTCTGGCCGAGACGGAAATCGTCGAAGAAGTTGCCCTGGGTGGTCTTGCTGCCCGTCATGCGCGGACTTCCCAGGCGCGGGCTGACGGGCGCTGCATCAAACGGCCTCGATCGGCCCGGCAACGACCTTGTCATCGCGCAGCCGGCCGATCTGCCCTTCGCTCAGGCCGAGGTCGTGGCCGAGGATCTCATCCGTATGCTCGCCCAGCAACGGCGCGCGCCGCGGCGGATCGGGCGGGGTCACGGGGAAGGAGATCGGCGATCCCGGCACGCTGTAACGGCCGATCCCGGGCTGGTCCAGCTTCACGAACAGGTCGTTGGCAACCGAGCAGCGCGGGTCCTCCTCGACCATTTGCCGGAAGGTCTGATAGGGACCCCAGCATACCCCGGTGCCGTCGAACGCCTTCCTGATGTCGCCGAGCGTGCGCGAACGGCACCACGGGCGGACGAGCGCGGAGATCGACTCCCTCGCCGTGAACCGGTCGCCCTCGCGACGTTTCAGGTCGAGGCCGAGCAGGGTCTCCAGCGTCTCGAACTTTGGGGCCAGGCCGGTCGCCGCGCCGAGTTCCTGCCACATGCGGTCCGTCACGACTGCGATGTAGATGAGCCGGTTGTCCCTGGTTTCGAACTGGGCGCCATACGCGCCGAACAGGTCGTTGCCGTAAGCGCGGCGATCGGCGCCGGCCACTTCGACTTCGGCGATGTAGCCGAGGTTGCCGGCCATCGCAAAGGCGACATCGGCCAGGGCGACCCGGATCGCTTGCCCCATCCCGGTGAGGCGCCGGTGGCGCTCAGCCGCGACGAGCCCGAGCGCCAGGTTCATGCCGGCCAGGGCGTCCCATACCGGCATCACGTGATTGACCGGATTGACGGCGGCGCAGCCGCGGTCGGGACCGGTGACGAACGGAAATCCCACGGCGCAATTCACCGTGTAGTCAACGGCCGAGCCGCCATCGGGGTTGCCGACCAGGCAGGCCATGATCAGGTCGTCCCGCTGGCGTCGCAACGCCTCGTAGCTCATCCAGCCCTTAGCGGCCGGAAAATTGGTCAGGAACAGGCCACGTCCAGGGCCCGGCGCCGTGATCAGGGCAGCCACCAGCGCCTGTCCCTCCAGGTTCGTCGTATCGACCGCCAGCGATCGTTTGCCTTTGTTGAGCCCGGCCCAGTAGAGGCTGCGGCCCGCCTCGGTCACGGGCCACCTGCGCGCATCGAGCCCGCCTTTCAGCGGATCGAAGCGGATCACGTCCGCCCCCATCTGCGCCAGCGTCATCCCGGCCAGAGGCGCGGCGACGAACGCCGATCCCTCGATGACCCTCAGCCCGTCCAGAACGCCAGGCACGGCGCACCCCCTTTATTCAGCTGCGTGCAGAGCGGATAGCGTACATGCTATCCTGGCGAGCGCAAGACGGCGGGCGGGCATCCGTTGTCGTCCGAGGCCGGGCAACGGTTCTCAGCGCCTTCGCGGGCGAAGCAAGGGAGGGTGTCGATGAAGCTGCCTGCTGATTTCTACCGGCCGTTGGCCTTGGGCGCGCCCGACCCGATCCGGCAATTGCCGGTTCGCCTGGAGCGGATGATCCACTTCCTGCCGCCCCATCTTCCGAAACTGCGGGAGAAGGTGCCTGAGATCATCGGCCAAGTGGATGTCTTGCTCGGGAATCTCGAAGACGCCGTTCCGGCCGATGCGAAGGAGGCGGCGCGGGCCGGGTTCATCGAGGTCGCAAGCAAGGTTGACTTCAAGAACACGGGTCTTTGGACCCGCATCAACGCCCTTGATAGCCCTTGGGCGTTGGACGACCTGCTTCAGGTCGTGGCGGCGGTTGGAAACAAGCTGGACGTCGTCATGCTGCCAAAGGTCAACGGCCCCTGGGACATCCACTACCTCGACCAACTTCTCGCACATCTTGAGGTGCGGCACCAGGTGCGTGAACCGATCCTGATCCACGCGATCCTGGAAACGGCGCAGGGCGTGCGCAACGTCAACGAGATTGCGGTCGCGAGCCCGCGCATGCATGGGATGAGCCTCGGCCCGGCCGATCTTGCCGCGTCGCGCAGCATGAAGACCACCCGCGTCGGCGGGGGGCACCCATTCTACGGCGTCCTTGCAGACTCCAGCGGCGAGGGGGCAGCCCGCCCGTTCTTCCAGCAGGATCCATGGCACTACACGATCGCGCGCATGGTGGATGCTTGCCGGGCTGCCGGGCTCCGGCCGTTCTACGGCCCGTTTGGCGACTTCAGCGACGAAGCGGCTTGCGAGGCGCAGTTCCGCAACGCATTCCTGCTCGGCTGCGTCGGGGCCTGGAGCCTGCACCCGAGCCAGATCCTGATCGCCAAGCGTGTGTTCAGCCCTGACGTCAACGAGGTCGCATTCGCCAAGCGTATTCTCGCCGCGATGCCTGACGGAAGCGGGGCGGTGATGCTCGATGGCAAGATGCAGGACGACGCAACTTGGAAGCAGGCAAAGGTGATCGCCGACCTTGCCAGGCTCGTCGCGACACGCGATCCAGACCTGGCCGCCGCCTACGGCTGAAGCTGGTCATCCGGATCAATGGTCTCGACATTTGTGGCGTTTTTGGCTGCTGGCCGCGGACATCCATGTGAGGTGGTTCCGTCCTCTTGGACAGCTCGGCGGTCGATTTAGGCTTGGTTCGCCCCTGTGAAGGACAGACCCGACAACGGGCAAGCGGAAGCGGTATTCGGCAGAGTTCAAGGCGCGTGTTGCGCTGGAGGCGCTGCGTGGCGAGTTCACGGTCTCGCAGTTGGCGACCAAGCACGGCGTGCATCAGACGCTGGTCGGCGATTGGAAGCGCCAGGCGATGGACGGCTTGGAAACGGTGTTTTCCGGCAAAATGGAAGGAGGCGGGCATGCGGGAGGAAGAGGTTGAGAGGCTGTATGCCCAGATCGGGCGGTTGGTGGTGGAGCAGAATTTTTGGCGAAGGCCTCCGGTCGATGAACCTGGAGCAGGGGCGGCAGATGGAGCAAAGCTCCGCTTTCTCCGTGATCAAGCCGGAGCATCCCAGCCTGTCTGGGATGCGCCAGTGCGAGTTGGTGTCGATCAGCTGGTCGTCGTTTCACTACCAGCCCATGGGCGAAGCAGCGGAACACCTGTCGCTGATACGGCTGCCGGAAGCAAGGGCTTCCAGCGAGATCGACGCGCAGTTCCTGGAGGCGCCCTGGCATGGTCCGCGTCAAATGACCCGGCCTCTCCGGCGGGATGGCCGCGAGGTCGGACGCAAGCTCGCCGAAACCCAAGTGGTGTCTCAGTTTGAGATTGAGCCGCCCAAAAGCCACCAGAACTCACGACCCTATGAGAGGCATCATGGCATGCCAGAAACGTACGATATACTCTGTAGGCCATAAATGCACAAACATCAGAAGCGGCGAAGGCCGCGCATCAACGAAGGGGATAGCAGATGGCGAAAGGACCACGAGGCGAGAAGCGGCCAGCCGACGTGATCGGCTGCGCTGTCCATGTGGCGCGGGTTGCCACGGGTGAGATCGTGGAGAAAATCCGCGCACCGTCCGGCAAGGTCAGAAGTGGATTGGCCGGGGAAAAGGCTCGCGCTGAGAAACTAACTTCTGAAGAGCGTGAAGCCATGCAGGAAAAGCTTGTAGAAAATAGGTCTAGAATACAGGAAGCTATTCCGTATCTTATGAACCTGCAGTCTGACTTGTCCCAGCATGATATAGTCAAATCGCTTTTTCTTGCAGATGGATCGCATATAAATAAGTATGGTCGACCTATAACGTTTGACAATTATACTGCTATGGAACATGGTCCAGTTCCATCTTTAGTTTATGATGCCCTCAAGCCATCTTTCCACTAAAAGTCGAGGTTTGGAGCAGATCGATGGTGTTGAAAAAGGCCCTTGAGGCGGCTCGGTAGCGTCTGATTCAATCTGCCTGCGGAGCGGAGAGGTCGGGCGATGATGGGCGAGCGGACGGTGCTGCAGGAGGCCCTGTTTGTCAATCGGCACGGGATCGGGACCCCGTATCGGCATCCAAAAGGAACCCCCTTT
>CAXUIQ010000082.1:0-10846 GCA_964250815.1 uncultured Acetobacteraceae bacterium | reverse complement strand
TGATGAAGCAGGCCAGCCAGATGCAGGCCAAGATGCAGGAGATGCAGGCCAAGATCGAGGCCATGGAGGTCGAAGGCAGCGCCGGTGCCGGCATGGTCAGCGTCACGCTGTCCGGCAAGGGCGCGCTGAAGCGGCTCAGGATCGACCCCAAGCTCGCCGACCCCAACGAGACCGAGATGCTGCAGGACCTGGTCGTGGCCGCCCACGCCGACGCCAAGGGGAAGGTCGAGGCGATCATGGCCGAGGAGATGCAGGCGGCCACCGGCGGCCTGCAACTGCCAGAGGGCCTCAAGCTCCCGTTCTGACCCGATGGGCGGTCCCGAGGTCGAGCGGCTGATCGGCCTGCTGTCCCGCCTGCCGGGCCTAGGGCCGCGCAGCGCCCGCCGGGCGGCGCTCAAGATGCTGCAGCAGCCGGAAGCGCGGATGCTCCCCTTGGCCACCGCCCTGTCCGATGCGGCGCGGGCGGTGCGGTCCTGCCGCCAATGCGGCAACCTCGACAGCCGCGACCCCTGCGGCGTCTGCGCCGACCCGCAGCGCGACCGCGGCTCGATCTGCGTCGTGGAGGGCGTGGGCGACCTATGGGCGCTGGAACGCGCCGCGGTGCACCGCGGCCTCTACCATGTGCTGGGCGGCACGCTCTCGGCACTTGGCGGCACCGGGCCGGAGGACCTGAACGTCGAGCCGCTGCTGGCCCGGGTGGAAGGGGGCGACGTGGCCGAGGTGATCCTGGCGCTGGGCGCCACCGTGGACGGCGCGACGACGGCGCACTGGCTGACGGAACGCCTGCGCAAGCTGGGCAGCCCGGCCCGCATCACCCGGGTCGGCCAGGGCGTGCCCATCGGCGGCGCGCTGGACGTGCTGGACGACGGCACGCTGGCGGCGGCGCTCCGGGGACGGCGCGCGTTCTGACCGGGCAGGCGCCGGGCACGGTCACGACCCGGCCCGCAAGCGTCCCGCTATGGTCCCGTCCCCGGCCCTGCCGCGGACGGCAGCGGATACATCAGGCCGGCCGCCCCGAACCCGCCATCGACGTTCAGCGTGTGCCCGTTCACGTAGTCGCTGTCCGCCGACGCAAGGAACAGCGCGGCCCGCGCGATCTCGGACACCTCGCCGTAGCGGTGCTGGGGCGTGAGGAACAGGTAGGCGTCGCGCGTCCCGCCCGCCGCGTGCACCGCCGCGGAAAGCGCCGTCGCGATCGGGCCTGGGGCGATGGCGTTGACGTTGATGCCGCGGCCCGCCAGCTCGGTCGCCATCACCCGGGTCAGCAGCTCAAGCCCAGCCTTGGACGCGCCGTAGCCGGCCCGGCCCATGCCGCCGCGCTGGCCCGAAAGCGACACGATGTTGATGATCTTGCCCCGCCGCTCCCCCGGCGCTCCCGTATGCCGCGCCAGAGGGTGCTGCGCCAGCATCTGCCGGGCGGCGGCCTGGCCGCACAGGAACGCGCCGGTCAGGTTGACCTTGAGGCTCAGCTCGAAGTCCTCCAGCCGGAAGTCCACGAACGGGGCGTTGATGCCGATGCCCGCGTTGTTGACCAGGATGTCGAGCCGCCCATGCCGCTTCTTGACCGCGGCAAAGGCGGCCGACACGCTGCCGGGGTCCGCCACGTCCAGGTGCAGCGCCTCGGCCCGGCGTCCCGAACGCGCCACGGCTTCCGCCGCCGCCTGCGCCCGGTCCTGCACGACGTCGCTGAACACCGCCGTGGCGCCGTGCTCCGCGAACCCGGCGGCAATCGCCTGGCCGATGCCCTGGCCCGACCCGGTGACAAGGGCCACGCGCCCTTCAAGCGGCTGCGGCGTCATCCGGGCGCACCGGCCGCGTTTGCTGCGTCCGGGCCGGTCGTGGGCGTGGTCATGGCTCCTCCTCCGTCAGCGTTGCGGCTCCGGCCCCGCGACGCCCAGCGGCCCGAGGATGTCGGCCTCGTCCTGCCCCAGCGCGGGCGCTTGCCGGCGGATGGCGCCCGGGGTGCGCGACAAGCGCGGAAACGGCGCGTGCATCGGCAAGGTCCCGGCGTCGTCGTCGGGCGCCTCCACCAGCACGCCGCGTTCCCGCACGTGGGGGTCGGCGGCAAAGCCTGCCGGGTCGTGGACGGGGCCGACGGTGACGTGCGCCCGCTCGAAGAAGGCCAGGGCGTCGCGCAGGGAAAGCCGGCCGATGAACGCGCCGATCACCTGGTCCACCTCGTCCACATGGTCCAGCCGGGCGGCGTTGGTGGAGAAGCGCGGGTCGGACGCCATGTCGGCGCGGCCGATCGCGGCGAACAAGCGGAACGCCATGTCCTGGGTGGACGCGGACAAGGCCACCCACTCGCCATCCGCGGTCAGGTAAACGTTGCGCGGCGCGGTGACGCTGACGCGGTTGCCGATGCGGGCCGGCGAGCGTCCGAACAGGCGGTGGATCGCCGCGTCGGGGCCGAGCGTCGCGTGCAGCGGCTCCAGCAGGGACAGGTCGATCACCTGGCCGGCGCCGCCGGGCTGCTCGGCCACGCGCAGCGCCATCACGGCCGCGAAGGCGCCGGACAGCCCGGCCACCATGTCGGCCAACGCCATGTTGGGCAAGGCGGGCGGCTTGTCGGCAAAGCCGTTCTTGGCCGCGAAGCCGCTCATGGCCTCGATCAAGGAGCCGAAGCCGGGGCGGGCGGCATACGGGCCGGTCTGGCCGAAGCCGCTGACCCGCACCATCACCAGCTTCGGGTTCAACGCCAGCAGCGCGTCGGGGCCGAACCCCGCGGCCTCCATGGTGCCGGGCCGGAACCCCTCGATCAGCACCTGGGCCGTGGGCACGAGCGCGGACAGGCGGCGCTTGCCCTCCGGCGTGCGCAGGTCCAGCCGCACCGAGCGCTTGTTGCGGCTGTACACCTTCCACCAGGCGGAGATGCCCTCCTCCTGCCAGTCGCGCAGCGGGTCGCCCTTGGGAGGTTCGAGCTTGATCACCTCCGCGCCGAAGTCCGCGAGTTGCAGGGTCAGCATGTTGCCGGCCACCAGGCGGGACAGGTCGAGCACCCGGACGCCGGCCAGCGGCCCGGCGGCCTCGTCATGGGGCGGCGCTTCGGACGGTGCCTGCGTCATGCCGTTCCTGCGCAGCCGCGCAGCTCCTGGACGGCCCGGCCCTAGTCCGCCGCTTCCGCCGCGGCGGGGGCGCAGCTCGCCTCCATCGCCCGGCGCGCCTCGGCGGCGGGGCCGGACAAGGCCTCCACGTCGGCATAGCGCAGCACCGATCCCTCCGGCACGTCGCGCCGCAGGCGCACGCGGTGCGCGAGGCCGATGGGCAGCGCCCCGTCCGCAAGGCTGGCCCGCGCGGGCATGAGCCGGCCCCATACGGTGTAGCCGCCCTCGCCGTCCAGCAGTTCGCCGGCGCGCAGCGCGCGCTTGGCCACGGCGGCCACGTCGCCGCGGAACGCCCGGGGCTGGCCGGTCGCCTCGCCGCGCAGCGCCGCCGACAGCACGGACACGTTCAGCTCCAGCCCGATCAGGTGGTAGGGCTTGTACATCGCGGCATACCGCCCGCTCGCGTCGGTCCGCAGCCCGTACTGGCGGAAGCAGGCCGCGGCGTAGTCGTTCGGCGCCTCGAACACGGCATACACGCCCCAGCGCAGGTCGCGCGCCACCGGGCGCCCGTCGCGCTCCAGCGACGACACCACCTCGACCATGCCGGCCCGCTCCAGCACGCCGCCCTCCGCGCGGGGACGCAGCACGTGCGGCAGGTCGTCGGCGCCGCAGGGCGGAAACAGCAGGCCCCCTTCCGGCACGTCCAGCTCGCAGGCGTTGGCGATGGCGGCCATCTCGATGGCGGACTTGGTGCCGTCGAGGAAGGAGTTGAACATCTGCGGGTTCATCCCCGCCGCCTGCGCTTCCACGGCACTCAGGCCGTAGTGGCCCCACACGTCGTCAGGCGTGACGCCGTGGTACGCCGGCAGGTACTTGGTACCCTTGCCGGCCGCGGCCACGCGGAAGCCGCAGGACCGCGCCCAGTCCACCAGTTCGGCCACCAGCGCCGGCTGGTCGCCGTAGGCCAGCGAGTACACCACCCCGGCCCGGCGCGCCTCCTCGGCCAGCAAGGGGCCGCACAGCGCGTCGGCCTCGACGTTCACCATGACCACGTGCTTGCCCGCCGCGAAGGCGGCGCGGGCGTGGGCGATGCCGGCCGCCGGGTTGCCGGTCGCCTCGATCACCACCTCCGCGTCGCCGCCGGCGATGGCGGCGGGCGCATCGTCGGTGAAGCGCGTCGCCGCGACGCGCGCTTCCTCCCATCCGACCGCCCGGCACGCGGCGCGGGCGCGGTCCGGGTCCAGATCGGCCACCGCGGAAACCTCCAGCCCCGGCGTGGTCGGCACCTGGGACAGGAACATGGAGCCGAACTTGCCGGCGCCGACCAGGGCCACCCGCACCGGGCGGCCCGCCGCGGCGCGTGCCGCCAGGAGGTGATGCAGGTTCACGGCCGCCTACTCCGCGGCAGCCGCCAACCCGGCGCTCCGGGCGTAGCGCAGCAGCGCGTCGTCCTCGACCGGCATGATCGGCGTGAAGTCCTGATGGGCGATGAACTCGGGCCGCGTGGGCTTGCGGATGTGGTTGGAAACGGCGTTGAGCGTGAGGTACACGATCTTGCGCGGGTAGGGCGTGATGTTGCCGGCCGAGCCGTGCACGAGGTTGCCGTGGAACATCAGCATGCCGCCGGGCTTGCCGGTGGGCGCCACGATGCCGCCCTTCTCGACCAGCCGCGTCACCGTGTCGTTGTCCAGCGTCCAAAGCGGGTAGGAGGTGGTCTCCAGGTCGTGCCCGGCCTCCAGGTTGCCCTCCATTTGGCTGCGCGGCACCAGCAGGAGCGGGCCGTTGATCGGCATCACCTCGTCCAGGAACACCGCGATGTTCATGGCGCGGGCGTCCGGCATGCCGTCGTCGCGCCGCCAGGTGCCGTAGTCCTGGTGCCACTGCCACACCTCGCCGGTGAAGGCCGACTTCGCGTTGATCTTGAACTGGTGCATATAGACCGGCTCGCCGAAGATCTGCTCGATGGGGCGGATCATGCGGGGGTGGGCGCCCAGCAGGCGGAACGCCTCGTTGTAGGTGTGGGCGGCGAACGCCGTGCGCGGGGCGCCGTTCTTCTCGCGCCAGATCTCCGGGCGGTGCTCCCGGTACACGGCCTCGGCCTCGCGGCGCATCGCCGCCACCTCCTCGGGCGTGAACAGTTCCGGCAGGAACAGCCAGCCTTCCTCGTGGAACTGGGCGATCTGTTCGGCGGTCAGGTCCATTGTCGCGTCCTCTCCCTTTTGGTTGCTCACGCAGCCTGGGCAACAGCGCCCAGCCGCTCCTCCGTCTTGCGCCCGGCGCCGAGCGCATGCTCCCGCCCTGCCCGCTCGGCCCCGTCGCCGTCCCCGTCCAGTACGCAGGCGGCGATGGCGGCGTGTTCCGCCCAGGCGCGGGTGCGGTAGTCGAGGGCGGCCAAGACGGTCGCCATCGAGCGCCGCAGGTGCGCCCAGTGCGGCGCGACCATCTCCGCGAACGCGGGATTCCCGGACAGGCGGTAAAGCGCCTGGTGGAACTCCATGTCGAGGGTCACCAACTCCGAGACTGGCGTGCCGGGCGTGATGGCCTGTCCGGCCCCAAGCGCATGCCGCAGGGTGCCGCGTCCGGCCAGCCCGTCGAGTGCCCCGCGGACTTCGTAAAGCTGGCGCAGGCGCACCGGGTCCATGGGGGCGACCTCCAAGCCCTTGCGCCCGCTGTCCCGCACGAGGCCCTGGCGCTTGAGCAGGTGCAGGGCATGGCTGACAGGCTGGCGGGACACGCCGAGCCGGTCGGCCAACTCGTTCTGGCGGATGCGCAGCCCGGGCGGCAGCGTGCCGTCGGCGATGGCGTCCAGCAAGCGCTGGTAGGCCTGGTCGATCAGGATGGGTCCGTTGCCCAACGGGGTCATGGCCAACCGCGCCGCGCTGCTGAATTCTGCATTCGGAATTCCATGGCACGCTGAAGATCGGAGTGTCAAGGCCCCCGTGCTGTCCGTTGCGCACCCACATCGCGAAATCCCAGCCGATCACCAAGCGTTTGGTCACGCGCGGGATGAAGCTTGGGTCAGAAGCGTGCCTGCCGCCGCCCGGCCCGGCTGGCCAGGGTGTCCCGCCTTCGCCCGATGCCAGGCCGCTTCCCCGCATCAATGCCCTGCCCGGTGGCTTCCGCTCGTTCCAGCTTTGCTTATAGTGGGAAACAACGGTTGCAGGGCCGGTCGCCGCGAAGCTGAAACAGCGGCCGCTTGAGGAACACGTCACCCGAGAACGCAGGGCTGGCTCCCGCCGTTCTCCTTGGGAGAAGCGGGAAACATGGCCTTGGCGTCCAAAGGCGGCGTGCTCGCCACCTCCCCGAAACCGGCCGCCTGGCGCCTCGCACAGTCGCGCGAGACCGGCGCCTTCGCAGCACTCGTGCTCTCGACCGACGACCTGCTGAACGACGCGCAAAACCTGTCTTTCGTCACCTCCAGCGGCTTGCCGGAGATGCCGACCATCTCCGGGCGCACCCTCGTGATGCGCGAGGGCGGCCTGACGGGGGAGCTGTCCCATGCGGAGGCGGCGGAGGAGCGGATCATGGCGCCCGCCGCGCTGGGGCAGGCCGTGGCGGCATGATGCCGGGCGGAGGGGCGGCACCTTGACATCCGCGGCTGCGCTCTTGCGGCTGCGCGGGATCGAGAAGCGCTTCGGCGGCGTCCATGCGCTGCGCTCCGTCGATTTCGACCTGCGGGCGGGCGAGGTTCATGCCCTCTTGGGCGAGAACGGCGCGGGCAAGAGCACGCTGATGAACGTCGTGTCGGGCGTGATCGCGCCCGCCCGGGGCCGCGGGGGGCTGGGCGGCCGGCCCGGCCGCGTCGGCAGCCCGCGCGACGCCCAGGCGGCGGGGATCGCCACCATCTTCCAGGAGCTCGACCTGGTGCCCGGGCTGGACGTGGCGGCCAACCTGTTCCTGGGCCGGGAGCCGGCGCGCTTCCCCGGGCTGCTGCGCAACCGCGCCATGGCCCGCGACGCGGAGCGCCTGCTGGCGGAGGCCGGGGTCTCCCTCGGCGTGGGGCGCCGGGTGGCCTCGCTCGGCATGGGCCAGCGCCAGCTCCTGGCCATCGCCAAGGCGCTCGCCCACGCGCCGCGGGTCCTGGTCATGGACGAGCCGACGGCCGCGCTCTCGACCACGGAAGCGCGCAACCTGTTCGACACCATGCGCCGGCTGTGCGCGCGGGGCGTGGGGATCGTCTATATCTCCCACCGGCTGGAGGAGGTGCCCCAGGTCGCCGACCGCGTGACCGTGATGCGCGACGGGCGCGTGGTGGGGGAGGAGCGGCCCGACGCGCCGCAGGCGCGGCTGGTGCAGATGCTGGCCGGCCGCCCGCTCGCCGAGCTGTTCCCGCCGCGGACCGGGACGGCGGGCGAGGAGCTGCTGCGGCTGGACCGCGCAAGCTACGTGCCGCGCGCCAGCCCGGCAGGCTGGCAGGCGCCCATGGACGTGTCGCTGGTGGTGCGCGCGGGCGAGGTCGTGGGCCTCGCCGGCATCGTCGGCGCCGGGCGCACGGAGCTGCTGACCTGCCTGTATGGCGAGGGGCCGCCCGGGCGCTGGCACGGCACGGTGCGGGTAGCGGGCCGGGCGGCGGCGCTCCGCGGCGTTCCCGAGGCGCGGCGCGCCGGCTTCGCCTTCGTCACCGACGACCGCCGGGGCGCGGGGCTGATGCTGCGGCAGACGGTGGCGCGCAACGTGGTCGCGTCCATCCTGCGCCGGCTTTCGCCCGCGGGCTTCATGTCCCGCCGCCGGGAAGGCGAGGCGGTGCAGCGCGCCATCCGCGCCTTCGACGTGCGCCCGCCCCGCGGCGAGCTGGTGGTCGGCAACCTGTCGGGCGGCAACCAGCAGAAGGTGGTGTTCGCCCGCGAGCTGCTGCACGAGCCGCGCCTGCTGCTGCTGGACGAGCCGACGCGCGGGGTGGACGTGGGCGCGAAAAGCGAGATCTATGCCCGGCTGCGCGAGCTGACGGCGCGGGGCCTCGGCGTGCTGGTCGCTTCGAGCGAGCTGCCGGAGCTGTCGGGCCTGTGCGACCGCATCCACGTGCTGCGTGCCGGGCGCACGGTGGCCGAGTTCGCCGCCGGGGCGGAGGAGGGCGAGCTTCTGGCCGCGGCGACGGGGGAGAGCTTGGAGGTGGCCCGATGAACCCGCCCGACACGTCCGAAGCGGCAGGCGGCCTGCCCACCGAGGCCCGGCGCCCGCGCCGCGACATCCTGGCCGTCGTGGTCCGCTTCCAGAGCCTGATCGGGCTTGCGCTGGTGCTGGCGGGCGGCATCGCGTTCTCCCCCGTGCGGCGCGGCAGCCTGCTGTTCCTCGCCCCCGACAACGTGGCCAACATCATCCGCGCGGTCAGCGAGACCGGCATCATCGCGCTCGGCATGACCTTTGTCATCATCACCGGCGGCATCGACCTTTCGGTGGGCGCCTTGCTCGGCCTGTCCAGCGTGCTCACCGCGACGCTCTTGGTGAACGGGGGCTGGGGCGTGCTGCCGACCCTCGTGGCGGTCCTCGCCGCGGGCACCCTGTTCGGGATGGTGCAGGGGCTGATCTCCACCCGGTTCCGGTTGGAAGCCTTCATCGTCACCTTGGCGGGCTTGCAGATCGCCCGCGGCCTCGCGCTGGTGATCTCCCACAACCAGTACATCAACATCACGTTCGGGGACGGGCCGGGCCTGGCGCCGCCGGCGTTCGCCGTGCTCGGGGCGCGCTTGTTCGGCAACGTGGTCCCGGTGGCGACGGTGGTGTTCCTGGCGCTTGCGGCGGGCGCCACCGCCCTGCTCAACACCACACGCTTCGGGCGCTACGTGTTCGCGGTCGGCGGCAACGAGCGGGCGTCGCGGCTGTCCGGCATCCCGGTGGGCCGGGTTCGGGTCGCGGTCTATGGCTTGACCGGCTTCATGTCCGCCGCCGCCGGCATCGTCCACGCCGGGCAGTTCAGCTTCGGCAGCCCCAACGACGGCACGGGCTACGAACTGACGGCCATCGCGGCGGTGGTGATCGGCGGCACCAGCCTGTTCGGCGGCGCGGGCACCATGGTCGGCACCATCGCCGGCAGCATCATGCTGGGCGCGCTGGCCAACGTCCTGCAGCTCAACAACATCAGCGCGGCGTTGCAGCTTCTGGCCACGGGCGCGATCATCGTGCTGGCAGCAGTGCTGCAGGCCGTCGTCGGCCGGCGGGACGGCTCCGGCCGCTGAACCTCGCCACAACCAAGGGAACGGGAAGAATGTCCACCAAACGCATGCTGGCCTCCGCCACGCTGACCCTGCCGCTCCTCCTGCTCACCGGGGGCGCCGGGGCCAAGCCGCTTGCCAAGGTTTGCGGGCCGAACGAGAAGTACGTCATCGGCTTCTCCCAGGCCAACTTCGCCGAGCCGTATCGGCAGCACGTCAACAACGACCTCGCGGCCCGGGTGAAGGCAATCCCGCAGTTCGAGCTGCAGATCGCCGACGCCGCCGGCAACGACAACACCCAGGTGAGCCAGGTCGAGAACTTCATGACGCAGGGGGTGGACCTCCTGCTGATCTCGCCGTTCGAGGCGGCGCCGCTGACCCCGGTGGTCAGCCGGGTGTTCCAGTCGGGCGTGCCCGTCATCGAGCTGGACCGCCGGACGCTGGGCAGCAACCGCACCGCGTTCGTGGGCGGCGACAACACCCAGATCGCCCGCGAGGCCGGCGCCTATGTCGCCAAGACCCTGCTGCCCGGCGGCGGCCAGGTCGCCGTGCTTGAAGGCCTGCCCAGCTCGACGCCGGCGATCGAGCGGCTGAACGGGTTCAAGGAAGGCGTCAAGCAGAACCCGAAAATCGAGGTCGTGGCGGAGCAGGCCGCCGACTGGCTCCCGGACAAGGGGCAGACGGTGTTCGCGGCGATGCTGCAAGCCCACCCCGACATCCAGGTGGTCTATGCGAGCAACGACCTCATGGCCGCGGGCGCCTATCTCGCGGCGAAGGGCGCAGGCAAGGAGGGCCAGGTCAAGATCATCGGCACCGACGGGCTGCCCGGCCCGTCCGGCGGCATCGCGTCGGTCGCCTCCGGGCAGTGGGCGGCGACGTTCGTCTATCCTACCGGCGCGGCGGAGGCGCTGGACCTTGCGAAGAAGATCCTGCTCGACTGCGCCGAATCCGTGCCGGCCGTCGTGACGGTGCCCACGGAGGCGGTGACGCAGGCCAATGCGAAGGAGCTGAATGCCAAGCTGAAGTTCTGATGGGCGGCAGCGCAGAAGGACGCCGTCTGCTTGGGCAAGCTTGGCGGCCCGGGCCGCACGCGCGGGAACCTCTGCCTGCCCACCTCCACGAGCTTGGTGCCGGCACCCTTCAGCAGCTTGAGCGTGGGGTTGCGTTCTGCGGCCACGGCGCCGGCCAGGGCTTTGCGGTGGCGCACCAGCCCGCGCAGCCTTGGCCGCCGGCGGCGCGCGTCCGTGGCCGGCATCCGGTTCGCCGAATGTGAAAAGCCTTCACTCAGGCCAGGCACTTCAACCGCGCAGAGCGCATTTCACGCTCTCGTGAACTCAGGCCGCGACCGGAAAGCTGAGCGCTTGCAGGTGGATCATCAGCCCGGTCCCCAAGCAGCTCCTCCGGCGCCATCGCCAGCAGCCAGCTCCCGGCTCTGCGCAACTCAAGCGCTGCCCGGACCAGTCGGGGCCTTGACCCGCATCTTTTCCGCGCTTCGTCCCTGCCAAGGATTTCGGGTCCAGCCCGTGGAACCGAACGTCGGACACGTGGTTAAGCGCTCTAACATTGGGCGCAGGCCTTCGCCGGGCCGCGCATGAGCAAAGGAGGACAGCAATGGACGAGGATCGCCTCAAGGGCAGCGCCACCAACATCGGT
>CAXUIQ010000081.1:0-10866 GCA_964250815.1 uncultured Acetobacteraceae bacterium | reverse complement strand
GTGTAGCCGTACTCGAAGCCCAGCACGCCCTGCTCGCTCAGCAGCGAGTTGTAGACCTCGATCTTGGCCTGGTCCGGGGCAACGTTGTTGAGCGGGACGTATTCGTTCTGGTTGCTCTGGTCGACCAGCACCGCATGGCGCTGGCTGAACGTGCCGCGCTGCACGTCCTCGCCCGACAGCCGCACCCGGTGCCCTTGCAGGAGCAGGCTGCCGAACGCCAGAGCTTCGCCGGTCGCCCAGTCGATGTCGCGCCCGGTGTCGAGCATCGCCTTCTTGGCCTCGAGCTGGCGGGCGATCTTGCTGTTGACGTCAAAGCCAGGCGGGACCGTGCCGAGCGCCTGGCCGATCCGCTTCAGCGTCTCGGCCGAAACGGCGGGGGCCGCCTCCGTTGCCTCCTCGTCCGTGCCGGCCTGCTTGAGGCCGGACCAGCGTCCTTCCAGCCAGTCCGCCTTGTTGGGCTTGTAGCCCTGCGCCGCCTGGTATGCGTCCTCCAGCCGCGCCGTGAAGCCGTCCCAGAGCGCCTGCGCCTCGCCAGCGCTCAGCACACCCTCCGCCTCGAGCCGCTCGGCATAAAGGGTGCGCGTGGTCGGGCGGTTGCGGATCGCCTTGTACATGAGAGGCTGCGTAAAGGCCGGCTCGTCCGTCTCGTTGTGGCCGTGGCGGCGGTAGCCGACGATGTCCAGCACGATGTCGGTCGCAAACTCCTGGCGGAACTCGGCGGCGAGCTTGGCGCAGAACATAACCGCCTCCGGCTCGTCGCCGTTGACGTGAAGGATCGGGCATTGGATCGACTTGGCGATGTCCGTGCAATAAAGCCCGGAGTAGGCGTGGGCCGGCACCGTGGTGAAGCCGATCTGGTTGTTGACCACGAGGTGGATGGTCCCGCCCGTGCGGTAGCCGATCAGCTGGCTCATCGCCAGCGTCTCGTAGACCAGCCCCTGCCCGGCAAAAGCGGCGTCGCCGTGCATCAGGATGCCCATCACGGTGGCGCGCTTGCTGTCTTTCGCCTGGTCCTGCCGGGCCCGGACCTTGCCGACGACCACCGGGTCCACTGCTTCCAGGTGCGACGGGTTGGGCTGCAGCGAGATGTGGACCTGGCGTCCTGCCAGCTCCACGTCCGTCGAGGTGCCAAGGTGATATTTCACGTCGCCGGAGCCCTGCACGTCGTCGGGCTTGTAGCTGTTGCCGCCGAACTCGCTGAACAGCGCCGTGAACGGCTTGCGTACGATGTTCACCAGCGTGTTCAGCCGCCCGCGGTGCGGCATGCCGATCACCACCTCGTTCACGCCCAGCCCCGCCGCGGTGGCGATCATGGCGTGGAGCGCGGGAATGGTGACCTCCGCGCCTTCCAGCCCGAACCGCTTGGTGCCGACATAGCGCTTCTGGCAGAACGCCTCGAAACCCTCAGCCTCCGTGAGCTGCTCCAGCACCGTACGCTTGGCGGCAGCGTCCAGCGCGCCACCCCAGGACGCCCCCTCCATCCGGCGCTGGATCCAGGCCTTCTGCCCGGGGTCCTGGATGTGCATGAACTCCACGCCGATCGGGCCGCAGTAGGCCCGGTGCACCGCAGCAAGGATTTCCCGCACGGTCGCGCTTTCGAAGCCGAGCACGTTGTCGATGAAGATGGGCCGGTCCATGTCGGCTTCGGCGAAGCCGTAGCTCGCCGGGTCCAGCTCCGGATGGGGCTTGGGGACCGTGAGGCCCAGCGGATCAAGATGCGCCTGGAGATGGCCGCGCACCCGGTAGGCGCGGATCAGCATCAGCGCGCGCAGGCTGTCCAGCGCAGCGGCGCGGACCGCGGAGGCGTCGACCGCGGCTCCGGGCTTGGCGGAGGGCTTCGGCGCGTCCGGGGGCGCAACCTCGAAGCGCCGCGGCGCCCAGCTCGCGCCGGACGCGTCGGTCAGCACGGCGCGGGCTTCGTCGTTCAGCGCGGAGAACAACTCGTCGTAGCTGCTGTCCACGCTGTGCGGGGCGGACACCCACCTTGCGTAGATATCGGCCAGGTAGGCGGCATTCGCGCCGCTGAAGGCCGAAGCAATGATGTCGACGCCAGCCATGGAACCCTCTTCCTCACCAAACGTCGCGCCGTTCAGCGCGTCGTCATCATATAGGCACCCGACGCACGCCGCACCCATCCGAATCCGCGATGGGACGCATGCGCCTGGTGCCCCCGCTCAGCGTTTGAGCGCGGCCACCATGGTGCTGCCGAGCGCCGCCGGGCTTTCGGCAACGTGGATGCCAGCCGAACGCATGGCTTCGAACTTGGCGGCCGCCGTGTCCTTTCCGCCGCTGATCACCGCGCCCGCGTGGCCCATGCGCCGGCCCGGCGGTGCGGTCGCGCCGGCGATAAAGCCCACCACCGGCTTCTTGGTCCCATTCCGGGCGATGAACTCCGCCGCGTCGATCTCGCTCTGCCCGCCGATCTCGCCGATCATGACGATGCTCTGGGTTTCCGGGTCGGCGAGGAACATGTCCAACACCTCGATGAAGTCGGTGCCCTTCACCGGGTCGCCGCCGATGCCCACGCAACTGCTCTGCCCCAACCCGGCCGCCGTGGTCTGGCTCACCGCCTCGTACGTGAGCGTGCCGGAGCGGCTGACGATGCCGACGGAGCCACGCCGGTGTATGTGTCCGGGCATGATGCCGATCTTGCAGGCATCGGGCGTGATCACACCCGGGCAGTTCGGCCCGATCAGGCGCGAGCGGGAGCCCGACAGCGCGCGCTTGACGCGGATCATGTCCAGCACCGGAATGCCTTCCGTGATGCACACGATCAGCGGCAGCCCGGCGTCGATCGCTTCCAGGATCGCGTCTGCCGCGAACGGGGGCGGGACATAGATCGCGGTGGCGGTCGCGCCCGTCGCCGCCACGGCCTCCGCCACCGTGTCGAAGACCGGAAGGTCCAGGTGGCGCGAGCCGCCTTTGCCCGGCGTCACCCCGCCCACGACCTTGGTGCCGTACGCGATCGCCTGTTCGGAGTGGAACGTCCCCTGGGCGCCCGTGAAACCCTGGGTGATCACGACGGTGTCCTTGTCGACCAGAACGGCCATGGTGCTACGCGGCCTCCTTCACGGCGCGGACCACCTTCTCGGCGGCATCGGCCAGGTTCTCCGCGCTGGTGATGGCCAGCCCCGACTTGGACAGGATTTCCTTGCCCAACTCGACGTTGGTCCCTTCCAGCCGCACCACCAGCGGCACCCCCAGGCTCACCTCCCGCGCCGCCGCCACCACGCCCTCCGCGATCACGTCGCACCGCATGATGCCGCCGAAGATGTTGACCAGGATGCCTTCCACGTGCGGGTCCGACAGGATGATCTTGAACGCCGCCGTCACCCGCTCCTTGGTCGCGCCCCCGCCCACATCCAGGAAGTTCGCGGGGCTGCCGCCATACAGCTTGATGATGTCCATGGTCGCCATCGCCAGCCCGGCGCCGTTCACCATGCAGCCGATCGTGCCGTCCAGCGCCACGTAGTTCAGGCTGAACTTGGCCGCTTCCAGCTCCTTCGGGTCCTCCTCCGCCTCGTCGCGCAGGGCTTCCAGCTCCGGATGCTTATACAGCGCGTTGTCGTCGAAGCTCACCTTGGCGTCGAGCGCCACGATCGCGCCGTCGCCCGTGACCACCAGCGGGTTCACTTCCACGACGGCGCAGTCCAGCGCCATGAAGGCCTGGTACATGGCCAGCACGAATTTGGTGAACGATGCGACCTGCTTGCCTTCCAGCCCAAGCCCGAAGCCGAGCTTGCGCGCGTGGAACAGGGAGATGCCCGACGCCGGGTCGATGGGTGCGCGCAGGATCTTCTCGGGGTGGTGCGCCGCCACTTCCTCGACCTCCATGCCGCCTTCCGTGCTGGCGACGATCGTGACCCGGCTGGTTTCCCGGTCCACAAGCAGGCTCAGGTACAACTCGCGCTTGATGTCGCAGCCCGCTTCCACGTACACCCGGCTGACCCGCCGTCCAGCCGGGCCGGTCTGCTTGGTGACCAGCGTGTGGCCGATCATCGCCTCCGCCGCGGCGCGCACCTCCTCTGCTGAACGCGCGAGGCGGACGCCCCCCTTCCCGCCGGTGTCGTCCTCGAACCGTCCCGCGCCGCGCCCGCCCGCGTGGATCTGGCTTTTCACGACAAAGACCGGTCCCGGGAGCTTGCGCGAAACCGCCTCGGCTTCTTCCGGCGTCCATGCGACGTAGCCGTCCAGCACGGCCACCCCGTACTTCTTGAGCAGCTCCTTGCCCTGATACTCGTGGATGTTCATCGCGTCAGGCCGCGAGCAGCTTGCGGGACGCGTCCACCAACTCGCGCACCGACTCGCAGCTCTTGTCGAACGCGGCCTTTTCGGCGGCCGTGAACGTGACCTCCACGATCCGCTCCACCCCGCCCGCGCCGATCACGACGGGCACGCCGACATACAGCCCGTCGATGCCGTACTGACCGGAAAGGTGAGCCGCCGCCGGCATGACGCGCTTCTTGTCCTTGAGATAGCTTTCTGCCATCGCAACCGCGCTCGCCGCCGGGGCATAGAACGCGCTTCCCTTTTCCAGCAACTTGACGATTTCGCCGCCGCCGTTGGCCGTCCGCTTGACGATGGCGTCGATCTTGTCCTGCGTGGTCCAGCCCATCTTGACCAGGTCCGGCACCGGGATGCCGGCGACCGTCGAGTAGCGCACCAGCGGCACCATGGTGTCGCCGTGGCCGCCCAGCACGAACGCGGTCACGTCCTCGACGGAGACGTTGAACTCTTCCGCCAGGAACAGCCGGAACCGCGCGCTGTCCAGCACGCCGGCCATGCCCACCACCATGTTGGGAGGAAGACCCGACTTCTCCTGCATCACCGCCACCATCGCGTCGAGCGGGTTGGTGATGACGATCACGAATGCGCCGGGGCAATGCTGCTTGATGCCGTCAGCCACCTGGGCGATCACGCCCGCATTCTTGCTCACCAGGTCGTCGCGGCTCATGCCCGACATGCGCGGGAACCCGGCGGTGACGATCACCACGTCGGATCCGGCGATGGCGGCGTAGTCGCTGCCGCCCACCATGTGGCTGTCGAACCCGTCCACGGGGCCGGACTGCATCAGGTCCAGCGCCTTGCCGGCCGCCACGCCGCCGAACACGTCGAACAGCGCGACGTCGCCCAGCTCCTTCAGGCCGACCATGTGGGCCAGCGTGCCGCCGATGTTGCCGGCGCCGATCAGGGCGATCTTGTGTCGTGCCATGGTGGGTTCCCGAATGCTGGAAGGGGCGGGGGCGCGCGCCCCGGAATCGCGGGGGCGGGTGCTGGCGGCGCCCGCGCCCGGCCCGCGGGGGGGGGCTGGCGGGGGGCGGCGGGGAGAGTGGCGGCGCTCATGCCTTTTCCGCGATCTTCTCGCCGAACAGCCCTTGCGGGCGGACCAGCAGGAACAGCAGCAGCACCCCGAACGCCAGCGCGTCCTTGTAGGGCACGGAGACATAGGCCGCGCCGAACGTCTCGACGATGCCGAGTGCCAAGCCCCCCAGGATCGCGCCGGGGATGTTGCCGAAGCCGCCGATGATGTTGGCGGCGAAGGCCTTGAGCGAGATGATGGTGCCCATGCCCACCGACACGAACAGCACCGGCGCCACCAGGATGCCGGCCAAGCCCCCGAGCGCCGCGCTGTAGGCGAAGGTGATGAGGACCATGGACGCCACGGGGATGCCGAGCAGGCTGGCCATCTCCTTGTCCTGGCTGGTGGCTTGCAGCTTCTTGCCGAGCAGCGTCTTTTCGAAGATCAGGAACTGCAGCAGCACCATGGCGGCCGCCGTCACCATGATGGCGACGTATTGACTGTCCATGAACACGCCGCCGACCTCGAAGCCCGGCGTGTCGAACAGGCCGGGCAGCACCTCCGGGCTGGGGCCGTAGAGCGCCAGCACGGTGTTGGAAAGGAAGATGCTGGCGCCGATGGTGCTGATGATCACCGGCATCTGGCCGCGGTGGCGGAGCGGCCAATAGGTCGCGCCCGCGAACAGCACCCCGAAGCCTGCCATCAGCACGACAGCCACCGGCAGCGCCACCCAGTACGGCACGCCCAGCACGCCCGACAGCACCACCATCGCGTAGGCGCCCAGCATGGAGAACTCGCCCTGGGCGAAGTTCACCACGCTCGCCGCCCGGATCAGCAGCACGAAGCCGAGCGCCACCAGCGCGTAGATCGCCCCGATGCCGAGGCCGGTGAACAGCAGTTGCGGGGCGAGGCTCACGCCTTGAAGTCGATCCGGCGGTCGAAGACGATCTTGCCGCCCTCGTTCTTCACCACGTTGTAGCCGCGCAGCCCGTCGCCCTTTTCGTCGAAGTTGTATTCGCCCTCCGTGCCCTCGAAGCCGCGTATGGCGGCCAGCGCCGCGCGGATCTTCTCGGGATCGAGGCTGCCCGCGTCGCCGATCGCCTTCGCCAGCAGGTTCACCGCATCGAAGGTCCAGGAGGATTGCCCGTCCGGCACCGCCTTGTAGAGGGCCTGGTAGCGTTCGGCGAACGCCTTGGACGCCGGCACCGCATCCACCGCGAAGTCCGTGACGCCGTAGGTGCCGTGCAACGCGCGTCCCGCCAGGTTGAGCGCCGTGGTGTTCGTGATCGACGCCGAGCCGACCCAAGGGATCGTCACGCCGAGCTGCCGAAGCTGGCGGGCGAAGATGCCGAGGTCGCTCTCGAACGTGAAGTAGCTGCCGAGGATATCCGCGCCCGACTGGCGCACGGCCAGCACGATGGCGGTGTAGTCCGACGCCTGGTTGGTGTAGCCCTGCATCAGCACGGGGGTGATCCCCTTGTCCTTCAGCGCCGCTTCCAGCGCCTTGGACCCGTTGGTGCCGAAGGCGTCGGTCGAATAGACGACTGCCCATTTCTGCTTCTTCAGGTCGGCCGTGCCGAACTCGGCGATGACCTTGGCGGAGTAGGTGTCGTTGGGCCGGCAGCGGAACAGCCACTTGTTGCCCTGGTTGGTCAGGGTGGGCGAGGTGCCGCCGAACATCATGGGCTTGCCGACCTTCAGCACGTCGGGCGCGATGGCCTCGACCTGGGTGCTGCGGATCGGGCCGATGAACGCCGCGATCTCCGGGCGGCTGGCCAGGCGGCTGAACGCCAGCACCGCGCCGGGGTTGGTGGTCTGGTCGTCTTCGACCACCAGCTCCAGCTTGCGGCCCAGCACGCCCTTGCCGTTGACCGTCTCCAGCGCCAGGCGCGCGCCGTTCATCTGCAGCTTGCCGGCCTCCGCCGCGGGTCCGGTGGAGGGGAACACGGCGCCGATCTTGATCGTGTCCTCGGCGCGGGCAAGGCGCGGAAAGGCGGCGGCAGCCGCGGCGGCGGACGCGAACGCCCGCCGGGTCAGGTGGGGCCTCATGGTCGCAACTCCCTGGGTGGCTCTGGCGGCCGGATTGCGCGCGATACGAACACAGGTCGGGGCCGCCGGCAACCCTAGGCAGATTGGATAGAGATCGCAACGTCTGCGGGCATCGCCGGCATCTCGACGACGACCCCGTGCGCGCCGGCCCTGACCGGCACGCGGCCGGCCCGGCAGCCGGCGCGCGTGTCCCACGCGGCCGCCCAATAAGGCCCGGGCGCCAGGCTCGGCACCCGCACCGACACCGCCGAGCGGCAGTCCGGATCGACCCGGCCGTCCGGCAGCAGCGGCGTGGTGCGCAGCAGCCACAGCAGCGCCTGCCGCCCGTCCCCGCAGGCGAAGCACGCGATGGCCGGGTCGCTGACTTCCACCTCGATGGGGTGCCGGTCGAAGTGCCGCCAGTCCACCAGCGGCAGGAAGTCGGCCAGGCCGCGCTGCGCCCGCCTCATGCCGTCGGTGAGGCGATGCGGGTTGCGGTTCGGCCAGCGCATGCCGCCGCCCGCGCCGCCGGACGCCAGGTGCGCCCATTGCAGGTGCCGGAAGTACTCGTCGTCGAACGCCTCCGGCAGGGTGATGCCGCGGTCCTTGAAGGCGTGGATGGGGCCGTGCTCGCTGTCGAAGAACGGGCGCTGGTCGGCGATCTCCGCCAGCGCCTCCCGCACCAAGCGGCCCACCGCGAGCGCCGGCGCCACGGTGTCCCGCGGGTCGTCGATGGTGCCTTCCTCGTAGAAGTGGTTGTTGGCGAAATCGAGCCCCGGGTGGCGGAACACCGGGGCGTTCAGCCAAGGCTTCCAGTGCAGCTCCGGCCCGAACACCGACACGCATTGCGGATGCGCCCGGCCGTGCAGCCGCCGTTCCAGGCCGCGCAGGAACGGCCCGACGTCGCCGATGTAGTCGTCGAAGCAGCCGGGCCGGTCCTCGCCCTGCACCGGGTGCATCTCGTTCCACAGGTCCCAGGCGAACAGGGCGCCGCTGCCGCCCCAGCGCTCCGTGGCAAACGCCAGCCGCGCCTTGACCAGCGCCCGCACGCCCGGGTGGACCATCAGGCTGGTGCGGTCGGGGCAGGGGCCGCCGTTGGCGGCGTTGTAGGGGTGCATGTCCCAGCGCACCCAATGGAAGTACGTGTCGAACGGCGTGAGCAGGATGCGCAGCCCGGCCGCCGCCGCGAGCCGGAACAGGTCGTCCCAAAGCTGGACCAGCGCCGGGTTGAAGACGCCGGCGGGCTGCTCGAAGAAGTGCTCGCCGGTCTCCGCGTACTCCAGCATGAACCGCAGGCAGGTCACGCCGCTGTCTCGCAAGGAGGCCAGGTGCCGCTCCACCGCATGGAGGCTCCGGCGGTGCAGCAGGCCGCGCCATTCCACCCAACTGACCGCGTCGTTCTGCCCGATCGGCGTCCAGGGAGCGCCGTCGTCGGTGGTGAAGTAAGGCCGGCCCGGCGCGCGCTCGACCCAGCCGAGATCCGCCACCCCGCCCTATCTCACGTGCGCCACGCGGAGCGCGTTGGTGGTGCCGGGCTGGCCGAACGGCGTGCCGGCCGTCACCACGACCTCCTGGCCCGGCGCCGCCATCCCCTCGCCGCGCGCCAGCCGCGTGGCCCGCGTCACCGCCTCCGACATCGTGTGCACCTCCGGCGTCACCAGCGCATGCACGCCCCACACCACCGCGAGCCGCCGCGCGGTCGAGAGGTTCGTGCTCACGCCCAGCACCGGGCAATCCGGACGCTCCCGCGCCACGCGCAGCGCCGTGCTGCCGCCATCGGTGAAGGCGACGATGGCCGCCGCATTGACGGTGTGCGCGACCTGCCGGGCCGCGGCGGCGATGGCCGACGCCGAGACCGGCTCCGGCGCCGGGCGGCTCGCCTCGGTGATGGCGCGCCAGCCGGGGTCGCGCTCCACCCGCTCGACGATGCGGTCCATGATGTTGACGGCCTCGTACGGGTACTGCCCGGCGGCGGTCTCGGCGCTCAGCATCACCGCGTCGGCGCCGTCGAACACCGCGGTCGCCACGTCGGACGCTTCCGCCCGGGTGGGCGCGGGGGCGGTGATCATGCTTTCCAGCATCTGCGTCGCCACGACCACGGGGATGCCGCGCTCCCGTGCGGCGCGCACGATGCGCTTCTGCGCCAGCGGCACCTCCTCCGGCGGCAATTCCACGCCCAGGTCGCCGCGCGCCACCATCACCGCGTCCGACAGCGCCAGGATCGCGTCGAGGTTGTCGAGCGCCTGCGGCTTTTCCAGCTTGGTCATGATCCAGGCCCGCCCGGCGGTGATCGCCTTTGCTTCCGCCACGTCCTCCGCCCGCTGCACGAAGCTCAGCCCGATGTAATCGACCCCGTGCGCCAGCGCGAAGTCGAGGTCGGCCCGGTCCTTCGCCGTGAGCGCCGGGATCGGCAAAGCGACGTCGGGGACGTTCACCCCCTTGCGGTCCGACAGGCTGCCGCCCGTCACCACCTCGGTTTCCAGGTGGTCCTCCCGCACCCGGGTCACCCGCAGCCGCAGCTTGCCGTCGTCCAGCAGCAGGGAGGTGCCGATCCCGGCCGCCCCGATGATCTCGGGGTGCGGCAGCTCGACCCGGTTCCGGTCGCCCGGCACCGGCGACAGGTCGAGCCGGAACGGCTGCCCGGTTTGCAGCGCGATCCGCCCGCCCTGGAACTTGCCCACCCGCAGCTTCGGCCCTTGCACGTCCGCAAGGATGCCGATGGGCCGGCCCGACTGCTCCTCCAGCGCCCGGATCATGCTGATCCGCGCCAGGTGGTCCGCATGGGCGCCGTGGCTGAAGTTGAGCCGGAACACGTCGGCGCCGCCGTGGAACAAGCGGGACAGCACCTCGGGCGTGGAACTGGCCGGGCCGAGCGTCGCCACGATCTTGGTGCGCCGGCGGCGGCGGAGCTTGGTTCGGGCGGACATCGGGACTCCTCAGGCGGGCGCGACCAGCACGGCCCGCAGGTCGTTCACGTTGGTCAGCGTCGGCCCGGTGCGGACCAGGTCGCCCACCGCGTCGAACAGGCCGTAGCTGTCGTGCGCCGAAAGCACGGCGCGCGGATCAAGCCCCATGCTCCGTGCCCGCGTCAACGTGTCGGGCGCGACGACCGCGCCGGCCGCGTCCTCCGTGCCGTCGATGCCGTCGGTGTCGCAGGCGATGGCCCAGGTGCCCGGCGCCCCGCGCAGCGCGACGGCCAGGCCCAGCAGGAACGCCGTGTTGCGCCCGCCGCGCCCGGCCGGCCCTTGGCCGATCGTCACCGTGGTCTCCCCTCCCGACAGCAGCACGCAGGGCGGGGGCAGGGGGTGGCCGTGGCTTCGGACGCTGCGGGCGATGCCGGCCATGACCGTGCCGAGTTCCCGGCTTTCCCCTTCCAGCGCGTCGCCCAGGATCAGCGGCACGAGGCCGTGCGCCCGAGCGGCGGCGGCGGCGGCATCGAGCGCCATGGCGGGCGTCGCGATCATCCGGATGTCGGCGTCGATCTCGCCGGGCTTGGGGGTTTCCGGGCCGTCGGCGCGGGGCAGGGGGAGGCCGTAATG
>CAXUIQ010000080.1:7581-10920 GCA_964250815.1 uncultured Acetobacteraceae bacterium | reverse complement strand
TGGCACAGCCGGGCCGGCGGCGCGTTCCACGGCGTGACCAGCGCGGCCGAGCACGGCGGCGCGCTGCTCGTCTCCGCCAAGGGCGGCGGCGCGGTCGTCGCCCTCGACCCGTCGGACGCCGACGCATGAGCGCGGCGCCGGCGCCTCGCACCGGCGCACGGACCGAGCCGCCGGCCAAGCCGCTGCTGGAGCTGCGCGGGATCACGAAGCTTTACCGCGGCGTCACCGCCGTGAACGCGATCGACTTCACGCTCATGCCCGCCGAGGTGCATGCGATCGTCGGCGAGAACGGAGCCGGCAAATCCACGCTGACCAAGATCATCGCCGGCGCCGTGCCGCCCACGAGCGGGGAGATGCTGCTCGACGGCAAGCCCGTCGCGTTCTCCCAGCCGGCGGAGGCGCTGCACGCGGGCGTGGCGATGGTGTACCAGGAAACCAGCCTGGTGCCGGCGCTGACCGTGGCCCAGAACATCTACCTGGGCCGCGAGCGGTTCTTCAACCGGTTGCGCGGCATCAACATCGCCGCCCAGCAGGCGCTCCAGTCGCTGAACTTCCCGGTTGACCCGGCCGCCACCGTCGCGCCGCTCGGCGCGGCGCAGAAGCAGATGGTCGAGATCACGCGGGCCGTCGAGATGCGCGCCCGCATCATCATCTTCGACGAGCCGACGGCCACGCTCACGCCGGAGGAGAAGCACCACTTCTTCGCGCTGGTCCGGCGGCTGACGGCCAAGGGCGTCGCCGTCGTCTTCATCAGCCACGCGCTGGAGGAGGCGCTGGAGCTGGGCGACCGCATCACGGTCCTGCGCGACGGCGAGCGCGTGGCCTGCGACGCGGCCGCGGCCTTCGACCGCGACAGCATCATCCGCGCGATGGTCGGGCGCGCCTTGTCCGAGGAGCTGCACGGCGACGCGCGCAGCCAGCGCCGGGCGCCCCGCCCGCGCGGGCGGCGCGTGCTGAGCGTGCAGAACCTGTCGATGGGCCGCATGGTCCGCAACAACTCGTTTTCGCTCTATGCCGGCCAGATCACCGGCATGTTCGGCCTGATCGGATCGGGACGGACGGAGACGGCGAAGGTCGTCGCAGGCGTCGCCAAGCGCGACTTCTTCCACGGCGGGGAGATCAAGCTCGACGGCGAGCCGGTCCGCTTCCGCGTGCCGCGCCCGGCGGTGGAGCGCGGCATCGTCTATGTCACCGAGGACCGCAAGCTCGACGGGTTCTTCGAAACGATGTCGGTCGCCGGCAACGTCTATGTCGGCAAGCTCGCCGCCGCCGGGGACCGCACGACGGTCGTGCGCCCGCGGGAGATGGCCGCGCTCGCCAAGCACTGGCGCGAGACGCTGACCGTCCGCGCCATCAACGACGACGCGCGCACGATCGAACTGTCAGGCGGCAACCAGCAGAAGGTGGTGATCGCCAAGTCGCTCGTGCAGCGGCCCAAGCTCGTCATCTTCGACGAGCCGACCCGCGGCGTGGACGTGGGCGCCATCGCGGAGATCCACCACCTGATCAACCGCCTCGCCGACGACGGGCTTGCGGTGCTGGTGATCTCCTCATACCTGCCGGAGATCCTCAGCCTGTCCGACCGCATCCTGGTGTTCCGCCAGGGCCGCGTGGTGGAGGAGTTCACCGCCAGCGAGGCGACGCAGGAGCGGATCATGCGCGCCGCCGTCCACTGAGCGGCCAAGCGGCTCCGGCGCCGGTCCTGGACGGCTGCAACGCGAGGGCGCGGCGCGGGCGGCTGGGTCGCCGAAACGCGAAGCGTTTGCGGCTGGGACCGGCGAACCCTGAGCGACTGGGGGCACCGCCGCGACAATGTCTCAGCAGGTCAGGCCTTTCGATGATTGGTGTCAGCGCTGCTGCAGCACCCGTCCGTAGAACCCGGCGCAGACCAGCACGAAGGCGGCAAGGCCGAGCCACCCCGCGGTGCCCTCGAAACCTTCGCCCACCACCGCGAGCGGCGTCTGGTTGCCGGTGGCGCCGATGATGCCCGCCAGCAGCACGCCCATCAGGCTTTCGCCCACGATCAGGCCGGACGCGAGCAGCACGCCCCGGCGGCCGGGCCGGTCCGCATCGGTCCCCGCGTCCGGTGCCGCCGCCCCGGCGCGCCGAAGCAGGCGGCCGTGGATCAGCCAGCCGAGCACGGCGCCGGTCACGATGGTGACGCTGATGGTGGGCGGCAGGTAGATGCCGATGCCGACGGCCAGCACCGGAAGCCGCGCCGTCCCGCCGCGCCGGGCCAGCCACGCATCAACCGCAATCACCGCGGCCCCAAGCCCCACGCCGACCAGGATCATCGTCCAGTCCAGCCGATGGGTGAAGATGCCGGTCGCGATGGCCGCCATCAGCGTGGCCTGCGGCGCGGCGAGCGCCTGCGCCGGGTCCATGCCGGCGCGCGGCAGCGCCCCCGGGAAGCCGTAGGCGCCGTAGAGCAGGTCGAGGATCGGCGGGATCACCAGCGCGCCGACCACGCAGCCCACGGCCAGCGCGGCCTGCTGCCGCCAGGGCGTCGCGCCCACGAGGTAGCCGGTCTTCAGGTCCTGCAGGTTGTCGTTGGAGATGGACGCCACGGCGACGATCACCGCCGTGGTGAACAGCGCAACCGCGATGGCGAGCCGCCCGCCCGCGGGGGTGCCGAGCGTGCCCGAGGGCGCCAGGACGGCCAGCAGCAGCAGCGAAACCAGCGTGACGGCGACGATGCCGATGCCCGAGATCGGGCTGGCGGATGAGCCGACCAGCCCGGCCATGTAGCCGCAGGCGGCGGCGATCAGGAAGCCGAACACGAAGGTGAACAGCACGGCGCAGGCGACCAGTTCCCAGAACAGCCCGCCCGCGGGCGGGGCCTCCGCGGCGTCCAGGAACGCGCCGAACACCAGCGCCATCGGCAGCGCCAGCAGCAGGCTGAACCCTGCGACCCAATGGATCGGGATGTCGCGCTCGGTGCGCGGGATGGCCTGGCCGCGCCCGCCGCGGATGTCGCGCATGGCGCGGAAGGAGGTCCGCACGCCCTCCGCCATCGGCCGCATCAGCACCAGCAGCGTCCACACCGCGCCGACGCCGATGGTGCCGGCGCCGATGAAGCGCACCTGCTGGCTCCATACCCCCGTGGCGAAGGCGGCCAGGCTGGCGCCCGCGGGGATGCCGGCCATGGCGGTCAGCGCCGGCACCGCGACCCCCCAGGCGATCACCACGCCCAGCAGCATGGCAAGCCCGGCGACGATGCCGATCAGGTAGCCCGCCCCGACCAGCGCGAGCGAGAAGCCGGTCGCGACGCGGAACACCGCGCCCCCCGCGGCGCACCCCCCGGTAGCCCCGGCGGGCCCCCGCCTGGACCCCCCCGCC
>CAXUIQ010000080.1:1939-7571 GCA_964250815.1 uncultured Acetobacteraceae bacterium | reverse complement strand
GGCCAGCAGCTTGAAGCCGCCCGACAGCAGGCTGAACGCCGCAGCGACCGCGCCTCCGAGCAGGATGTACGGCAGGCCCGGCTCGCCCGCGGCAGCGTGCCCGGAGCGGTCGCCGACCCGCAGGACCTCCGCCGCGGCGACGCCCTCGGGATACACGAGGTCGCTTTGCACCACCATGGCCCGGCGCAGCGGGATCGAGTACATCACGCCCAGAAGCCCGCCCACGGCGCAGATGCCGGCGGTCTGCCAGTAGGGGAAGCCGTGCCAATGGCCGGTCATCACCAGCCCCGGCACGACGAAGATGATCGAGGACAGGGTGCCCGCAGCCGAGGCCTGGGTTTGCACCATGTTGTTCTCAAGGATGTTGGAGCCGTGCGCCAGCCGCAGCACCGCCATGGAGATCACCGCCGCCGGGATCGACGACGAGAACGTGAGGCCGATCTTGAGGCCGAGATAGACGTTGGACGCGGTGAACAGGACGGTGATGAGCGCCCCCACCACCAAGCCGCGCAGCGTCAGTTCCGGCAGGTCGGCGGTCTTTGCGGCGAGTTGGCCCATGGTCCCGTCCTTTCCTTGTCAGCCGCAAGCGTGGCCGAGGGCGGCGCGGTGGCGCAAGCCGCTTTCGTCCGGCCCTACGGGCGGCACTCGGCTTGCCGGGGCGTTGCGGCCGGCATGTCGCACGTGCGAAGTGCCGGGCGGCTGACGCAGGCCAACGCTTCAGAACCCCGCAAGAACCGGCGCCGGACATGCATGCCGCGCCCAGCCCTGGCCGCCGCGCCTGGTCTTCACCGAAGCGGGCCTCCTGGCGCTGCGGGCGATGATGGCCGACGGCCGCCTCGCCAACTCCAAGGCCTTCGCGCACGTGCGCCGGGAACTCGGCATTGTTCCCAGCCCGGAAGAGCCGTAGCCCGGGTCCGCCAGCCAGACCGTGCCCCCGCTGTGCTGGGCTGGGTAGCCAAGCCCGGCGTGTCCTCGTCCCAGCGCGTTCCTTGAAAGCGCCCCGGGGCAGGCGCAGTGCGTCCTTCATCCGAATCGTGCGGCAACACCGAGTTGACGACGCTCCTCAACGAGCCGGCTTCAATCGGGCGACTCTCGCCGGAACCCACGCTGACCGTCTCTGTGAACGGGCCGGACGGGTGGAGGCAGGGCGGGGCGCCGACGGGAACATCGTCCCGAGCCGGAAACGGGATCAACCCGCCCCTTGGCCTTGCAGATGCCAGGAGATTTGAAGTTTCATTATTATGCATATACGAAATGATCAGGAGAGCGATATGATCGCGTGGTGCGGCTATGGTGACAGGAGGGCTAACGTTGGAGGAGATCAGACGGGTCGCGGCCGCGTGCGGTTTGCCGGACTTTCGCTACTACTCGTTCCCTGCCGTCGCACTCGTGCCAAAGCAGGCAGAGAGTCCAGTGGCCGCAGCGGCTGTTGTTGCTGAGGACGCCGGCCTCGAAAGCGTCCGCGCTTCTGCGCATCGGCGTCCAGTGACCATTGAGATCCCAGCCAGCGTGCATCCCGCGCCTTCGGAGCCGCCGATGCCTTTGGCGGCAGCCGCCTATTCATTGCTGGCCGAGGTGGCTGAGGCAATCGCGGAGCCGCATCCCGTCGCAGCACGGGTCGACTCGCCGATGGCAGCGGGAAGCATCGCACAGCCTCTGCCCCGGCCCGCCCGGCGTCGGCCGCGGCCGGCGGGGCGGACCGCCTTGGCCGCCATCAACCAAACATAACGCAGGTTGAAAAGAGCATGCCGCTCATCCTGTTCACCTCGCCAAAGGGCGGCGTCGGCAAGACAACGCTTGCGGCCCATACCGCCGCGATCCTGGCAAAGCGCGGCCATCGCGTGCTGGCGCTCGACCTCGACCCGCAGAATGCCCTCCGGCTCCATATGGGGGTGTCCATCCGGGAGGAGGCTGGCTTCCTGGGCGTGATCGACCGGCGGCCTGATTGGCGCCGGTTCGTCATCGACACGCCGGCCGGGGTGCGTCTCCTGCCGTTCGGTGCCGTGGAAGCGCGACAGGCCCTGCAACTGGGCCTGGCGCTCATGGATGACCCGGAGCTGCTGGCGGCCCCCGTGCGGGACATGCTGGCGGAACCCAACCTCGTCGTCGTGGACAGCGCGCCGGGTCCGTCGGCAGCCGTCAGCGCCGTGGCCGCGTTGGCCGACCTGACCGTGCTGGTCTTGCTGGCTGACGCCGGCAGCGCGTCGCTGGTGCCGCAGATCGCCTCCGGCCGGGCTTACGGCCGTGGAACGCTGGCCGGACGCATGGCGGACCGGACGGCGGTCGTCCTGAACCAAGTCGAGCTGGACGGCCCGTTGAGCGTGGCCGTGCTGGAAAGCGCGGCGACCGCCCTGGGTCCGCGGCTGCTTGGCGCCGTGTGCCGGGACGACGCCCTGGCCGAGGTGCTGGCGAACCGACGCTTGCTGCTGGACGGAACGGGCGCGGCGGGGGAAGACCTGGCCTTGATGGTGGATGCAGTGCAGACGCAGGCGAGGCTTGCGCCGCCTTCGGACCGCCGCGGCACGTTTGCGGCATTGGCGGACTGGGGGCTGCGCTGATGCTGCGCGTGCTCACGCGCCCGCTGCCGCTTTGGGGACAACTGTTGCGGGCCGGGTCGGTGGCGCTGGGCCTGTGCGGCATGCTGGCGTTCGTCACGGTCCCGATGGCGGCAGAGCAGCAGGCGGCGCTCACGGGGCTGGGCATCCTGGCGTTCCTCCTGATCAACCGCTTCCGGTCCCGCCGCGCGACCTTGCTGCTCGTCGTGCTCTCGATGGCGGTGACGGCGCGCTACCTGACGTGGCGCGCGCTCGACACGCTGGAATTCGACACGTTCTTCCAGGGCCTTCTCAGCATCGGGCTGCTGGCGGCGGAGGGCTATGCGGGCGCGTTGCTGGCGCTGGCGTACCTGCAGACGGCCTACCCGCTCAAGCGCAAGCCGGTGCCGCTGCCGCCCGACCCGGCCGCATGGCCGACGGTGGACATCTACGTGCCCTCCTACAACGAGTCGCTGGAGCTGGTCCGGCCTACCGTGCTGGCGGCGCTGAACATGGACTGGCCCCGGGACAAGCTGAACGTTTGGATCCTGGACGACGGGCGGCGGGAGGACTTCCGCGCCTTCGCCGGGGAAAGCGGCTGCGGCTACATCATCCGGCCCGACAACAAGGGCGCCAAGGCCGGCAACCTGAACCACGCCATGCGGCACACGGACGGCGAGTTCATCGCGATCTTCGACTGCGACCACGCGCCGACGCGGGCGTTCCTGCAGCTCACGGTCGGCTGGCTGGTGCGGGATGCCCGGATCGCCATGGTCCAGACGCCGCACCACTTCTATTCGCCCGACCCGTTCGAGCGCAACCTGGCGCGCAAGGCCCCGGTGCCGAACGAGGGCCTGCTGTTCTACGGGCTGATCCAGCAAGGCAACGACCTGTGGAACGCGGCCTTCTTCTGCGGCTCCTGCGCTGTGCTCCGCCGCACGGCGCTGGAGGAGGTCGGCGGCGTGCCGCACGCGACGGTGACGGAGGATTGCCACTGCTCGTTCCTGATGCAGAAGCGCGGCTGGCACACCGCCTACCTGCGGCTGCCGCTGGCGGCCGGGCTGGCGACGGAGCGGCTGGGGCTGCACATCGGGCAGCGGCTGCGCTGGGCGCGGGGCATGATCCAGATCCTGCGCCTGGAAAACACGCCGTTCGCCCGCGGTCTCGGCGCCGCGCAGCGGCTGTGCTACTTCACGTCGAGCTTCTCCTTCCTGTTCGCGCTGCCGCGGCTGGTGTTCCTCACGGCGCCGCTCGCCTACCTGTTCTTCGGGCAGAACATCATCGCGGCGTCGCCGCTGGCGATCCTGGCCTACGCCGGGTCGCACATGTTCCACACCTTCGCCACGACGGCCCGGCTGAACGGGCGCAACCGGCACTCGTTCTGGAGCGAGATCTACGAGGCGGCCATGGCGCTGCCGCTGCTGCCGGTCACGCTGCTGACGCTGTGGGACCCCACCAAGGGCAAGTTCAACGTGACCGACAAGGGGGGCACCTTGGAGCAGGGCTACCTGGACCTGCGCGTGGTGGCGCCGAACCTCGCCCTGCTGGGATTGCTGCTGACCGGGTTCGCGGTGGGGCTTTACGGGGTCTCGACGAGCGAAGGGCTGCAGTTCCAAGCCTACCTGCTGAACACCATCTGGTGCGGCATGTGCCTGGTGCCGGTGTCCGCCGCGGTGGCGGCGGGCCGGGAACGGGAGCAGTCGCGCGCCCGCGCCCGGGTGGAGGCCGACGTGGCGGCGGAGCTGGTGCTGCCGGACGGCGCCCGGGTCGGGGCGCGCAGCAGCGACATCTCCCTGTCCGGCGCGCGCCTCACCGTTGACCGGCCGCTTTCCGTCGCGGACGGGGACCAGCTCGTCGTGTCGTTCGTCACCTGCGGCGAGGTGATCCGGGTGCCGGCCAAGCTGCTGAGCTGGGAAGGCGACGAGGCGTTCCTGCAGTTCCTGTCGCGCGACGTGGCGGAGCAGGCGGACATCGCCCGGGTGTTCTTCGGCCGCCCGGACGCCTGGCTGCACTGGGACCAGTGGCCGCGGGACCGGCCGCTGCGGTCGCTGCTCGGCGTGGTGTCCGCGACGCGGAACGCCGTGTTCCGCAAGTACCGCTTCGCGATCACCAAGGCCGCGGTGCGGGTGCCCCCGCCGGCGGTGGCGGCGGCGCGGGTATCGGACGTCGTGCGGCCCCGGCACGCCGCCGTGCCGCCCGCGCCAAAGGCCGCAGGCCCGGAGGCCCGCGTCCGCGTGTCGGTGCCGCCGGCAGCGCTGCTCGCGGCGCTTGCCCTGGCGACGTCGGCAGCGGCCCAGGGGGCGCCCCCTCCCGCCGTGCCTGCTCCCAGCGCGGCGGCCCCCAACGCGGCGGCTGCCTCCGCCAGTTCCCGGGAGGTGAAGCTGACGCTGCGCGACCTCGGCCTCAACGGGCCTATGCAGTTGCGCGGCGTGTCGGACCTCCAGGGCGTGTTGTTCGGCATGCGCGCGGACGAGGTCGTGACCGGCGCCAAGCTGTCGGTGTTCGGCGCCGCGTCGCCGTCGCTCATCGCGTCCCTCAGCCAGATCGCCGTGACGTTGAACGACCAGGCGGCGGGCGTCATCGCGCTTGACCCGGCGCGCCAGGGCTTCGGCCCCCTGGAATTCGACCTCGACCCGCTGTTCTTCACCGAGATCAACCGGTTGAACTTCCGCTTCGCCGGGCGCTACGCGGTGGAGTGCAACGACCCGCTCTCGGGCCTGTTGTGGGCGACGGTGTCGGACCTTTCGACGTTGACGCTGCGGATCGACAGGCTGCAGCAGCAGCGGGACCTGTCCCGCCTGCCGGAGCCGTTCTTCGACAAGCGCCTGCTGCGCACGGCGCTGTCGCTGCCCTTCGTGGTGCCGGACGGCACCGGCCCGGCCGGGCTGCGCGCCGCGGCGGTCGCGGCGTCCTGGTTCGCGGTGCTGGCGGACTACCGCGGCGCCTCGTTCCCGGTCGCGCGGGCGCGTCCCGCGCGCCGGTGCTGCGGGTGTTCGGACGGGTGGTGGAACTGCCGACCTCGCGCATGGCGCTGGCGCAGGTGGCGCTGGCCACCGTCGACCTCGCGGTCACGGCCTCGATCGTCTACGCCCTGCTGC
>CAXUIQ010000080.1:0-1929 GCA_964250815.1 uncultured Acetobacteraceae bacterium | reverse complement strand
CCCGCTCGCGGTTGGCCAGCACCGCGGGCAGGTCGGGGACCGGTGCCGGGCCGGTCAGGCCGAACTGCGCCCAGGACGACCAGTCACGGGCCAGGCGGGCCGGTCCGGGGCGTGACCGCCGACGTCAGCGTGCTGGTGGTCGGCGGACGGACGGAAGCGGAGGCGGCCACGGCGGCGCTGGCCCTGGCAACCGGGCACCACGGCCTGTCCGGGGAAGCCGCGCTGGTGCAGGCGTCGCAGCCCGCGCCCCCCGAACCCTATGTCGCGCCGCGGTGGCTTGCGCCGGACCGCCCCGTCCGGATCGGCAGCTTGGTGGACCCTTCGGAGCTGCAGGCCGCCGGCTTCGCGCCCGCGACGATCCGGGTGCCGCTGCGGACCGCGCCGGACCTTTACACCTGGCGCAACGGCGGCTTGCCGGTCGAGATCCGCTACCGCGCCCCGCCCGGCCCGGTGGCGGATGTCGCGGCGTCGCGCCTCGACGTGTCGCTGTCCGACACCTACCTGCGCTCGTTTCCGCTGGGCCAGGAGCACTGGCAGCCGGTGGAGTGGCTGCTGCGCCAGGCGGGCCTGAACAGCGACTCGCAGGTGGGACGGGTCGGCTTGCCCTCTTACCTGATGCTGGGACGGGGCGAGTTGCAGATGCGGTTCGACCTGCACCCGCTGTCCCGCGGCGAGTGCGTGGCGGTGCCGGGCGACATCCGGGCCGGAATCGACCCGGACAGCACGGTCGATATCAGCCATGCCCACCGCTATGCCCGGATGCCCAACCTCGGGTTCTTCGCCAGCGCCGGCTTCCCGTTCACGCGCCTGGCGGACCTGTCGGGCACGGCGGCGCTGCTGCCGGAACGGCCGTCAGCACTGGAAACCGGGGCGTTCCTCGACCTGGTCGGCCACCTGTCCGCCATCACCGGCGCGCCCGCGACCGGGCTGCAGGTCCTGGCTTCGGGCGGCGTCGCGGCGGCGGCAGGACGGGACATCCTGGCGATCGGGGCGCTCGACCGCTTGCCGGCGTTGGGCGCGCTGCTGAAGGACGGGCCGCTGCAAGCGGCGGAGGGCAAGCTGACGCTGCGCTTGCCGGACCCGTTGCAGGATGTCCGCGCGCTGTTCTGGGACGCGCCGGGCCGGGCCGAGCGCACCCGGGCCACGGTGGCGCTGGACGGCAGCGGGGAAGGGTTGGGTGCGGTCATCGGGGTGGAGAACGCCTTCAGCGCCGGCCGGTCCGCCGTGGTCGTGACCGGCATGACGCCCGCCGCGGTCGCCGCGGCCGTCAGTACCTTGCGGGACCCCGAGGGGTCGGCCCGCATCCAGGGCGACCTCACGCTGCTCCAAGGCAACCAAGTCTCGGCGTTCCGCACGGCGGCGGGGTACGACGTGGGGGACCTGCCGCCCTGGATGCTGCCGCAGCGGTGGCTGGCGAACCGGCCGGAGCGCGCGGGGGTCCTGCTGCTCGGCTGCGTCGGACTGGTCGGGATGCCGCTGTTCTGGAGGCTGCGCCGCCGCGCGGCGATGCGGCTGCGCGGACGAACGCCGAAGCTATGAGGCTCTTGCCCGCGCTTCCGCTGCTGGCGGGGCTTGCATCCCCGGTGCAGGCGCAGGACGCGCCGTCCGTGGCGGCTGCCGCCACGCCGAATGCTCCGTTGCCGGATGCCGCCGCGCCCAGCCCGGCCGTGTCGCTGCTGGTGCGGCAAGGACAGCGCTGGCTAGACCAAGGGCGGCCGGAGCTGGCGGCGTCCTCCGTCGAGCGCGCCTTGTCGGCCGAGCCGGGCAACGCCGACGCCCTGGTGCTGGCCGCACGCATCGCGGCGTCGCGCGGCAACTCGGCCGCCGCCACAGCCTATGCGGCCCGGCTCCGCGCGGCGGGCGGGACCCCGGCCCAGCAGGCCGCAATGGATGCCGAGCTGCGCACCGCCACGATCGACCGCGCGGAGC
>CAXUIQ010000079.1:0-10967 GCA_964250815.1 uncultured Acetobacteraceae bacterium | reverse complement strand
GCACGTCCGTCGGCATCACGACGACCGCGATCTTCACGCCGTCGGAAAAAGTCAATCTGCTGTTCGCCGGCACACCCCTCACGACGACGGCGGCGCAGCCCGACGGCACGCTGGCCACGACGCAGACCGTCCCCACCAGCCCCACTATCTCCGGCCCGGCGCTGCTGATGGCCTGCGGCGACGTGAGCGGTATCTGCGCCTCGGCGGTCTTCACCGTCACCGGCGTGGGGGGGGGCGGGGGGGGGGGGGCCGGCCCCCCGCGGCCCGCGCACGGCCCTGGCGCTTGGCCCCGGCAGTCGCGTGCTCGCTTTCATTACGGAAGGTGCGGACGATCCGGCGTCGGACGTGCGGCTGGCCGGGACCACCGCTTGACCCGCATTCCCGCATCCGCGCTGGCGCAGATGCTGGGCGCGGTGCTGCTGCTCGGGTCGAGCTGGCCGATCACCCGCTACGCGCTGCTGGGGGGCGCTGCGCCGTTCTGGTTCGCGCTGGGCCGGGCCGGCCTGTCGGCGGTCACGGCGGCTTCCGTGCTGGGCGCGATGGGCCGGCTGCGCCGGCCGGCGCGGCGCGACATGCCGGCGCTGTTGGCGCTGGGGCTGCTGCAACTGGCCGGGTTCTTCGCCCTGGCGCATTCGGCGGTGGCCTGGGTGCCGGCCGGGCGCACCGCCATTCTGTCCAACGCTACCCTGGTCTGGACCGTGCCGCTGTCCCTCCTGGTGCTGGGCGAGGTGATCTCTCCCCGGCGGTGGATGGCGGCCGGGCTGGGGCTGGCGGGCGTCGTGGTGCTGAGCGGCCCGTGGGCCATCGACTGGTCGGCGCCGAACCTGCTGCTGGGGCACGTGCTGCTGCTCGGCGCGGCCGGGTGCTGGGCCACGGCCATGGCGGTGGTGCGGCGCTGGCCGCCCCGCCTGTCCATGCTGGAATTGCTGCCCTGGGCGTTCGGGCTGGCAAGCCTCGCCTTGGCGCCGTTCGCCGCCCTGCACCCGCCGGGCGCTTGGACCGCGCCGGCGGTTGCGGCCCTGCTGGGCATCGGGCTGTTCGCCGCGCCGGTCGGCACCTGGTGCACGATGCAGGCGACCGTGGCGCTGCCGCTGGTGGTGGCGTCGATCGGCTTCCTGGCGGCGCCCGCGGTTGGCCTGCTGGTCGCGGCGGCGTGGCTGCCCGAGCCTGTGACGGCGGACGTGGTCGCCGGGTCGGCGCTGAGCCTGGGCGCCGGCATGGTCGCGGCCTGGCCGGGCCGCCCGGCGCCATGATCCTGCATGCGGCCGAGGCCGGGGCGGACCGCGGCGCCGGGCCGCCCGTGGCGCTGCTGCACGGGCTGTTCGGCGCGGGGTCCAACTTCGCCGCCATCCAGCGCCGGCTCGGGGCCGCGCGCCGGGTGGTCGCCTTCGACCTGCGCAACCACGGCGCAAGCCCGCACGATCCCGCCATGTCCTACGCGGCCATGGCGGAGGACGTGCTGGACAGCCTTTCGGCATTGGGCGTGCGGGAGGCGGCGCTGGTCGGCCACTCCATGGGCGGCAAGGTGGCGATGCAGGCGGCGCTGCTGCGGCCGGACCGGGTCAGCCGGTTGCTGGTCGCCGACATCGCGCCAGTGCGCTACGACCCGGCGTTCCGCGGCATCGCGGACGCCATGCTGGCAATGCCGCTCGGCCCCGGGCTGACCCGGGCGGCGGCCGATGCCATGTTGGCGCCCGCCGTGCCGGACCCGGCGGTGCGCGGCTTCCTGCTGCAGAACCTGCGGCTCGGCCCGACGCCCGCCTGGCGCATCGGGCTGCACGAGATCGCGGCGAACCTGCCCGGCATCGAGGGCTGGGACGCGCCGCCCGGGGCGCAGTATGCCGGGCCGGTGCTGGTGCTGCGGGGCGAGCGGTCGGGCTACGTGCGGCCGGAGCACCGTCCGGCGGTCCGCGCGCTGTTCCCCGCCGCCCGGTTCATGACGCTGAAGGGCGCCGGGCACTGGCTGCACGCGGACGCGCCGGACGCCTTTGTCGAGATCGTGCAGGCGTTCCTGGCCGGCTGATCAGTTCGACTGCTTGATCTTCTTTCCCTCGTCCGATGCGCGCCAGAGATACCAAGCGGCGGTCGAGCGCCAGGGCGCCCAGGCTTCCCCGATGGCCGCCAGCTCCTTGGGGCGCGGCTGGGCCGGCAGTTGCTTGATCAGCCGCCAGCCTTCCCGCACGCCGAAGTCGTCCACCGGCAGCACGTCCGGGCGGCCCAGCGTCGCGATCAGCAGCATCTCCACCGTCCAGCGGCCGACGCCGCGTATGGCGACCAGCCGGCGGATCAGCTCCTCGTCCGGCAGGGCGGCCGCGCCTTGGAGCGTCGGCACCGTGCCGTTCAGGGCATGGGCGCAGATTTCGCGGATGGCGGCGATCTTGCTGCCGGAGAAGCCGCAAGCGCGCAGCGCCTCCTCCGGCGTCGCCGCGAGCCGGTCCGGCGTCGGGAAGGCGGGGCCAGGGTGGAGTGCTGCCAGGCGGGCCAGGATGGCCTGGGCGGCGCGTCCGTGCAGTTGCTGGTGCGCGATGGCGCGGACCAGCGCCTCGTAGGGTTCGCGCGGCGTCGGCGCGGCGGTGCAGGGGCCGATCCGGGCGATCAGCGCGGCGAAGGCCGGGTCCGCGGCGGCGAGGTGGCTCGCAGCGGAGGATTGGGCGGCTGAGCAACGGGCGGCGTCGGGCATCCTGGTTCCTCGGGTCATTGCCTGCTTGCCAGCACGCCCCGGTGATGGGCTACAATGCCGCACCGGCGTCGGCACGGCCAGTGGCGCGGCGCCGGCCGTCGGGGAGGCAGTTCGTGCGCCGGGTGCGGGTCGGATCGACAAGGGACGAAGCCGCCGAGGAGAACCGGCTGACCGCAAGCCTGGCTGGCCTGGCGGTCGCCTTGCTGGTGGTGGTGGCAGGCTTGTTCCTCGTCCAGCAGTTGCGCGCCAAGGCGCGGGTCGAGGACTGCCTGATGTCCGGACGCATCAACTGCGACGCGGTGCTGGGAAGCGCCTTGCGCTGAGACACCGGCGGCCAGGCCGCAGCCGGCCTGGTTTGGATGCCCCGGCGCGGATGGCTGTCAAGCCGCTTTACAGTGAAGCCCCAAGCATTTCGCCAACGCTTTCGTTTACAATACGTTGCCTGCTGGCACGCCGGTTGCAACCTGATCGTTGCGTTTTCAGAAAGGCGATCATCGTGCTCTTGCAGAAAGCATCATCGGCCGGCTTGGCCGCGGCAGTGGCAGTCGCGCTGGCCTCGGCGCCGGCTGCTGCCGACCCGGTCGTGCTCGACCCGAACTTCACCGTCAACGACACTGCCTCCAACAACAGCTTCAACAGCGGCAACCTGTTCTTCGTGCAGAACTGGACGCCGGCCGGCTACGCGTCGAACAGCAACACGGCCTCGGGCCAGTTCGACAACGGCAACGCCGGCAACAGCGTCGTGGGCTTCCTTTCGGGTGCCAGCAGCTCGCTCAGCCAGGTCGTGCAGGGCTTCATCGCCGGGCGGATCTACCGCATCTCTGTCGGCGCCAACGCGCGCGCGACGCCGGGAACCAAGCCGACGTTCACGATCAGTGCCGACAATCAGCAGGTCTTCGGCCCGTCCACGCTCACGCCAGTCAATCCCGCGGGCACGTTCAGCACGGCGTTCACGCCCATCCAGTCCGACGCTTTCGTTGCGGCCAACAGCTTCGTCACGATCAAGTTCGCCAACACCTCGACGTCGGACCCCAACGCATCGACGCTGCTCACCGCAGTGTCCGTGTCACCGGTGCCTGAGCCGGTCAGCCTGGCCATCCTGGGGGTCGGCCTGGTCGGCATCGGGATCGCCCGTCGCCGCTCTCACGTTTGATGCCGCTTGCGGGCGCGGGTCTGCCGGGAGCGGCCAATGGCTGCTTTCACCCACCGATGCGGCGACTCTGTTTCCATCCCTGATGCGACGTGGCCGTAGTCGGGCCGGCTTCCCTGGCATCCCGAAAGCAGGATGCTCCGTCAGCAACGTATAGGCGATTTGGGGTGGTTTTTAGACACGGACGCATAGGCGCATGCCGACAAGCAGCGTCATAGTGAAGGAGCGGAACCATGAAAAAAGCATGTTTGATGGCTGTGGTGGCAGGCGGTGCGTTGTTCGGGAGCACTAGGTCCCATGCCGTGACAATTACCCAAAACGTGCAGTTCGGCCCGGGTCCGACCGACTACACCAGGGCCAGCGGCGCGACGAACACTGGGGGAGTGACGTTCTCGTATTTCAACTCGGCATTTGGCACCCTGAACTCAATCACCTTCTCGTCGAGTTACGGCTTCTCATCCAGCATCACGGTGACGAACACATCCGCCACACCGTCGAGCGGCAACGCCCGCACGCAGTCGGCCGCGCAGTTCAGTTCCGACGCCAGCGCAATCACCAACGTGCTGGACAACCAAGTCAACACGACGAACGATCCGGTTGACGGCAACGCGGTCACGTTCGGCTCCGCCACGCTGTCGCCGATCGCCTACGACGTCCGTGGCAGCCGCTCGAACTACAACCTGACCCCCAACCAAGCGGCTTCATTCTCAAGCCTCGGCAGCGCGTCCAACAACGGGCTTGTGGACACAACCGCGACCGACCTGTCCGCGTTTTCCCAAGCCGGGGGCGGCACGTTCACGCCGCTGTTCACGACGCTCAGCGGCCTGGTCATCTCCAACAGCGGCGGCAACACCGTCGCGACGCAAACGACGAACGCGACCGGCACGCTGACCATCGCCTACAACTACACCGCGGCGCCGCCACCCCCAACGAGCGTTCCCGAGCCGGCATCCATGCTGGTCCTCGGCGCCGGCCTCGTCGGCCTCAGCTTGGTCCGCCGCGTCCGCAGCTGATCCACTCGGAGTTCTGGATTCCAGGAAGGGCGCCGCGGTGGCGCCCTTTTCGTTTCGGCTCCGGCCCTGCGCTGCCATGTGAAGGATGGGTGTCAGGTCATGGCCAAGAGTGTCAACAACCTTTTTCTGCTTCTCCTCAGCCACCTGCGTGCGCTTCCTGGCTTTTTTCTGCTCCTTCTTCGCCAGTCCTGTGCCTGATCTTGCATCTGAGTAAGCTCGTGCGTTTCCTGGACCGTCCTGGCTGTGCCATCGTCCTCGGACGCCAAATCCGACATGTCGGCACACAGACTCCGCTCCAGTTCCGCAAGTTGGCCTTGCAAGGCCGCTTTGGTTTTTTCCTCCGCCTCTCGACGCTGGCGTTCCTCGACAAGTTCCTCAAACAACCGGGCGATCAATTCCACCTGCACCTGCAGGAGAGTCGTGGTCTGCTCCAAGACAGCGGTGCCTTCTGAGTTGGCCAACTGGTCAGCGGCCGACGATCGGACTGTTTGACTGGTCGGTTGCATGGTCTCCAACCAACCAGCATTTGTGGGCGGGAGACGCAATCCAACCGGGCCATCATTCCCCTTCACAGGCCGGACTTGTCGCCCTTTCGCCCTTTGCCGCAGGGTTTCGACCGTCAGCACGGTGCGAGCCGACGCCTCAGCCAAGGTGAGCAACACGTCGTCCATGGGACCAAGCGATTGGCCAGTGATCCGTGTGGTCATCGGACTCCATTCCGTCGGGCAAGGCAAATTGCAATTTTTACTGCAAATGCGCAATGTTCACGACGACGGCTGCCGGCCCGGCCGTGCGGCAGAGTGTCCAAGCCGCCCCGTTCCTGCGAAGCTTGACCGGACCCGCCGCGGCGCGGCGGGCGGGGCAGGAGACGGCATGGCATCACGGCTGGGCATCGACATCGGCGGGACCTTCGCCCACCTCCAGGCATTCGACGGGCGCACCAAGCGGTCCGGCAGCGTGAAGCCGCCGGCCATGCCCGAGGCCCCCTCCATCGGCCCGACGGCCGGCACCGACAAGGCTGCGGGCCGCTTCGGGTTCGCCCGGGCGGATGTCCGTCGGCTGCTGCACGGCACCATGGAAACGGCGGCGGACTGGTCGCGCCTGCATCGGGGCGACCGAAGCCGATTGGAAATCCCCGCCGGCTGCGGCTTCGGCCCGCCCGGGCAGCGCCCGGCAGCCGAGGCGGCGTCCGACCGGCCCGGCGGCTGCGCGGCATGACGCCTCCCGTCGCCCAGTTCGAGCTGGTCCTGCTGCTGCTCGCCGCCATCGTCGGGCTTGAGCTGCTGGCCCGGCGCCTGCGCATGCCGCCGGCGGCGGCGCTGATCCTCGGCGGCATCGTGCTGGCGTTGGTCCCGGGCACGCCGGACATCGAGCTTGATCCCGACCTCGCCTTGGTGCTGTTCCTGCCGCCGCTGCTGCTGGCCAGCGCGTTCTTCACCTCCTGGCGGGACTTCCGCGCCAACCTGCGCATCATCATGCAGCTCGCCGTCGGCGCGGTCGCGTTCACCACGGCGGTGGTGGGCGTCGTCGCGCACTGGGCCATGCCGTCCTTGCCATGGGCGGCCTGCTTCGCGCTGGGCGCCATCGTGTCCCCGCCGGACGCCGTGGCCGCAAAGGCGGTGCTGGCCCAGGTGCTGCTGCCGCGCCGCATCGTGGTGCTGCTGGAAGGCGAGAGCCTGGTCAACGACGCGACGGGCCTTGTGCTGTTCCGCTTCGCCGTGGCCGCGGCGCTCACCGGCCTGTTCGACGCCAAGCAGGCGGCGCTGTCGTTCGGCGTGCTCGCGGTCGGCGGCGTCGCCGTGGGCGTCGCGTTCGGCTCCGCGGCATCGGTGCTGCTCGCGCGGCTGCAGGAGCCGCGGCTTGAGATCATCGGCAGCCTGCTCGCGGCCTGGGCGTCCTACATCGGCGGCGAGGCCGCCCACGTGTCCGGCGTGCTGTCCACCGTGGCGTGCGGGCTGGTGATGGGCTGGCGGCAGCATGCCACGCTGAGCGCCACCACGCGGCTGCAAGCGCGGGCCGTGTGGGCCGTCGTCGAGTTCGTGCTGGAGTCGCTCGTGTTCATCCTGATCGGGCTGTCGCTCCGCGGCGTGCTGACGCGGCTGGACGGAGGCTCGGAGTCGATCCCAGGGCTGTTGCCGGCGGCCAGCGCCATCGTGCTGGCGACGGTGTTGAGCCGGTTCGCCTGGATGTTCCCGGCCACCTACCTGCCACGCTTCCTGGTGCCGTCGCTGCGCCGGCGGGACCCGTATCCGCCGCCTGCCGTGCCGGTCATCATGAGTTGGGCCGGCATGAGGGGCGTGGTGAGCCTGGCAGCGGCGCTGTCGCTGCCCGACCACTTCCCCGGCCGCGACTTCATCCTGGCGACGACGTTCCTGGTGATCCTGGTCACGGTGCTGGTCCAGGGCGCGACGCTTGCGCCGCTGGTCCGCGCGTTCCGCCTCGGCGAGTTCAGGCTGCCGTCAAGCAGCACGATGACGGAGGCCGAGGCCCGGGCGCGCATGGCCCGGGCGGAGCTGGCCGCGGTGGAGCGGCACTCCTTGGGGGAGGACGGCACCCACCGGCACCCGCGCCTCGTGGAGCAGTACGGCTACCGCGCCCGCGCCGCCGCCCGGTTCAGCGAAACGGCGGGCGCGCTGATCGGCGAAAAACGGGAGCACTTCGCGGCGGTGCTGACGGCAGTGGCGGCCGGGCGCGAGGAGGTGCTGCGGCTTTACTGGCAGGGCGAGATCCACGACTCCGTCCTCCATACATTGGAAGCCGAACTTGACTTGGAGGAGATCGAGGCGCGCCGGCATCAGGCCAACGGGCAGGAGTAGCGCCCGGTCCTAAGCAGGCTTTCGTGGCTTGCCACGAATGCCCGCTTAGGAGTTGTTCAAGACGCATCATTTCATCTGCTGCGCGTGAGCACGCTCCGCAGAATGATGCTTAGCTCGGCAACAGCCGGGCCAAGCTTGCCGCCCGGCATGTTGTGCCGACCACCTGGCCCGGCTGCACCCTGCTCCTCCTCGTGTTGAAGGTGGAACGGGTCTTGCAGAGCCTCTGCTGCGCAATCCTGCGCAGGAGCATCTGCATGTCCATCGGTTCAATCGGAAACGACGCCTCCCAAACTTGGCAAGCCCTCAAGGAGAGCCGGGCGAAGCAGGCTGCCGGCAGCAACACGCCTGGCGTCACGGCTGCGGCCGCACCCCAGGACGCATTGCCAGGCGCTTCGCCGGCCCCGGCAACCACGGGTGCTGCCTCCGGACCCGGCGGCATCAGCAGCGCGTCCGCAAAGGTGATCACCGACCTCAAAGCGTTGCTCATCGACATGCAGGCCGGCGGCGCCTCGAACACGGCCGGCGCGGCTGACCCCAGCAGCACCGGGGCGGCGTCTGGCCCTGCCGCAGCGGCCTCCGCCAGCGCGGGCGGCGCTGCCTCCGCCACCAGCCCTTCCTCAAGCGTGCAATCCGACCTGCAAACCCTGGCCAGCGACCTGTCCAAGGTGGGCGGGCATGGCGGCCACCACCATCACGGTGGGCATGGCAAGGCGGACGCCGCTTCGTCCGCGACGGCCGGCACGGACCCGACAGCCAGCACGGCAACCGCCGGTGCGGCTCCGGCAAACTCGTCCGGCAGCTTGTTCGACCAGCTTGCCGGGGCGCTCAAGGCGTATGCCGCATCGTCCCTCGGCAGCACGGCCGTGTCAACGGCCGCGCCGCTCAGCGCCTGACGCCAAGCCTGCGCCCGACCGGGTAAAACACCCGTTTGAGTGCGGTCTCAGCTCATCGGCTGCGCGACATGGGCCTGGTAGGCGGGACGGGCCAGCAGGCGGGCGTACCACGCGCGCAGGTGCGGCTGCGGCGGCCGGGCCAGGTCGAAGGAGAGCCAGCGATGCACATGGACGCCCAGCGCGATATCCGCCAGCGTGAACACCGGCCCCGCGACAAAGGGCACTTGCGACAGGATGCCATCCAGCAGGGTCCAGCACCGCGCGGCCTCGACCGTGGCGGCGGCGATGGCGGCCCCGTCGCGCTTTTCCGGCGCGGTGCGGACCAGGCCCTGGAACACCGTGGATTGCGGCCGGTTCAACGTGGTCTGCTGCCAGTCCATCCACCGGTCGATGCTGGCGCGCGCCCGCAGGTCGTCCGGCCACATCGCGTTGCCCGGCGCGTTCGCCGCGCACAGGTAGCGGATCACGGCGTTGCTTTCCCATAAGACGAAATCGCCTTCGACCAGCGTGGGCACGACGCCGTTCGGGTTCAGGGCGCGGTACTCCGGCGTGTCGGTGCCGCCGAACGGGCCGCCGACGTCCGTGCGCTCGTATGGCAGGCCAAGCTCCTCCAGCAGCCAGACGGCTTTCATGACGTTGCTGGAATTGGCCCGGCCCAGAAGCTTGCGCATCGCTGTCCTCCCCTTGCGGATGGCGGCACGGTATGGCGCGGGCGCGATTGCTCCAAGGGGGCATGCGCGCCATATCGCGGCGATGGTCCCCTCCCGCACGATCCTGTCCGATGCCCGCGCCGCCGCCTGGGCCACGATCCTGGCGTCCGCCGCGGCGCTGGGCGGTGCGTTGGCGTCCGAGCGCTGGCTGGGCCTCGTGCCCTGCGCGCTGTGCTTGTGGGAGCGCTGGCCCTACCGCGTGGCCATTGCCCTTGGCCTGCTGGCCTTGGCGCTGCCGCGCCGGGCGGCGCGCTGGGTTTTGGTGCTTGCCGCGCTCGCGGCGCTGTCCGGCGCGGCGCTCGCGGCGGTGCACGTCGGCGTGGAGCAGCATTGGTGGCCCAGCCCGCTGCCGGAGTGCGCCGCACCCTCGCTGGGCGGCGGCAGCATCGCCGAGCGGCTGGCCCGGATGCCGGCCACTGTCAGCAAGCCTTGCGACGAGCCGGCTTTCCTGCTGCCGGGCCTGCCGGTCTCGATGGCGGCGATGAACCTCCTCCTCGCCCTGGCGCTGGCCGGGTTCCTCGCCATCTTCTTGGGAAAGCAGCGAGGCACGGCATGAACGACTTCCCGGCGGCAGGCGATGTACGGAATTCCCTGCCCGGCGACCCGACCCTGAGCGACACGGTGGAGCGCATCATCCGCGTGGACCACGCCGGCGAGTACGGCGCGGCCCGCATCTACGAAGGCCAGCTCCGGATTATGGGAAGCGGCCCCAAGGGCGACCTGATCCGGCACATGAAGGACCAGGAGCAGCACCACCTCGACACCTTCACCGGGCTGATCCGCACGCGCCGGGTGCGGCCGACGGCGCTGCTGCCGGTTTGGCACCTCGCCGGCTATGCGCTGGGCGTCGTGACCGCGGCGCTCGGAGACCGGGCGGCGATGGCCTGCACGGTCGCGGTGGAGGAGGCGATCGACGAGCACTACGCGGCCCAGGCGGCGTCGCTCGGCGTGGAGGAAGAGGCGCTCCGCACCACCATCGAGCGGTTCCGCGCCGAGGAGCAGGAGCACCGCGACATCGGGTTGGAGCACGAGGCCGAGCAGGCGCCGGCTTACCGCCTGATGTCCGCCGTGATCAAGGCGGGCTGCAAGGTGGCGATCGCAGCGAGCGAGCGGATATAAGCCGCAGGTTCGGTCGGAAATCTGACGAAACCCGGGCATTGGGATTTCGTTGGGTGGTCGGCACATGCCGCACACTCGACGGAGATACCGACGATGTTCTTACGTATCGACAAGCTGCAGACCGAGCTTCCGCCGCCGAAGAAGCAGGACCCGAACGCTGCGGCGGCGCTGCAGGAGTTGCTGGGCGGCAAGTACGGCGAGATGTCCACGCTCGGCAACTATCTGTTCCAAAGCTTCAACTTCCGCAGCAAGTCGAAGCTGCGGCCGTTCTACAGCCTGGTCGCCAGCATCACGGCGGAGGAGTTGGGCCACGTCGAGTTGGTGTCCAACGGCGTTTCGATGCTGAACGCCGGCCCGGACGTGCCAGCGAACGAGAAGGGCGGGGCCGACATCACCGACGCGCCGTTCTCGGGCATGCAGGATGTGCGCCTGGCGGCTTCGTTCCTGGCCAACGGCGGCGGCGCCATGCCGATGAACAGCAACGGCGCGTCCTGGAACATGGACATGGTGACCACCACGGGGAACGTGGTGATCGACCTGCTGCACAACTTCCACCTGGAATGCGGCGCGCGCATCCACAAGCTGC
>CAXUIQ010000078.1:7877-10986 GCA_964250815.1 uncultured Acetobacteraceae bacterium | reverse complement strand
GCCTCCGGCGGCGCCGACCGCGAGCCGCACCAGCACGGAGGGCAGGATGCGGCGGTCTGGCGCGAACGGCATCTTGTCGCCGGCCATCTCGCCCAGGGCGGCGGCCGTGGCGAGGACACGCGCGCCTCGGCTGGCCGGCAGCCAATCCACCTGCGTCCGCCTGAACGCCGCAGCCCAGATCAGCGCGGCTCCGGCGGTCATGCTGCGCATCCCGGTCACGAAACCAATGCCGAACGGCATCCAGTGGTTCTGCATCGTGCTTTCCTTCACATGGCAGGCATGGGCGGCAGCGACGTGCGCACCCCATCGCGCCCGCCGCCCGGCGACCCGGTGCCTGAACCCGGCCTTGGATGGTGCCGCACCACGGGTGCCCGATAGCTGGGCGGCAAGTTCCAGTTGGGCCAGAAGTTCGGCACGGCGTTGCGGGTGCCGAACACCCCTGCGAGGTCGGTTGGGGTCATGAGCAGGACGAAGCGACCGCACATGGCTCCCAGGGTAAGCCAGCGCGGGCCAGGATGCCACGCCGGACAGCAGGGCAACCGGAAAGGAAAGCCGTGCGCGGCCCCGTCCTGGGCTGGTAACCTCCCCGCGTGTTGGTCTTTTCCACTCCAGCCCCGGACCTGCCCGCCGAGCCGTCGCAGCGGCAGCGCAAGGTCGGTTCTGCCGCACATTCCGTGTCGTGGTGGTCGTGCGGCAGAACCCCAACACAGCACGCCGCCTGATCACAGCGTCACCCAAATCCCGGCATAGCTCCCCACCAGCGCCGGTCAACGTGGCGACGCCATCAAAAGAACAACGGCGGCGCTGAGAACAGCAAGGCGTCTTGGGCCGCTTGCGGCTCGGCCATGGCCTCGACGCTGCGGAAGCTGCCCCGGACGGCGCGCCGAAAGAGAGGGTGCGGCAGGCTCACCTCGCCGTCCACGACCGGGCCGATCGTGCCGATGGGAGAGCACAGAAGCAAGCCGAGGCGGCAACGGAAAACCGGTTGGCCAGGCTTGAACGCGGCGCCGTTGCCGTAGGCGACGAACACGACCGCCACGGGCGCGCGCGCCGCGGCCAGGAGCGGACTCTCGGCGAGCGGGCGCAAGCCGCGGAGCAGCTCCGCGCGCAGCGCCTCCAACTGCTCGGCGTCCCGACGCAGCCGCCGCATCTCGTCTGCCCCGGTCCGCAGGTCGAGGGTGGCTTTGTTCCAAACACTCACGTGCTGCAGTTCCTCGTGGCCGAGCCGCTCCTGACCCGGCTTGCCCTCCCCGAGGGCCGCGGCCGCGCGCAGGCGGGCCCGCCTGCGCTCCAATGCCGCGAGCCGCGCCGCGGCCTCGGCCAGGTTCGTGTCCAGCTCGGCGGCTCGGATGCTCAGGTCGGTCCTGGCGAGCATGTCCGTGAGAAAGCGGGCGCGATTGACCAAGCCCTTCTCAAAGTTCGCCTCGGGGTCGGGCAGTTTCCCGATCCGGGCCAGAAGGGAGGTTGCCTCGCGGTGCTCGGCCGTCCCCCGCGCGATGGCGGCGCGGCCGACCTCGATCTCCAGCGCGTTCTGGGCCGCGTCTTCGCGAAGCGCTTGGGCCTCCGCCGCGGCGATGGTGCGGGCGAGCTCTGCGCCGTTCTCGGCCTCCAACAGTTGGCGATGCAACACCGAGATGCGGCTGTCGAGGTCTGCAACCTTGAGACTTTCCTCCATCCATTCGCGCCGCGCCTGGACCACGCGCTCGTGCCCGGCGCTGAGAATAACCGGCGCGCACCATGTCCGGCCGACGAGGAAATACGCGAACAACACAAGAAAGCCGAACACGCCGGCGAGGATGGCCAGCAGCACCGCGCGCGTCGCGACGGAGAACAGCCAGGTGATGAGCCTCATGCCGGGCAGCAGGCGCAGCTTCGGCGTCCAGCTCGGGGGCGGCGGGGGACCTTGCTCAAAGCGCGGCGCCGCGGTGGCGTCCATGGGCTCCTCCTGTTGCTCTTCCCGGCGGCAGCGCCGGGGCAGCTTCACTTGCGGCCGGGCTCGCTGGACCGCGTTTCCCAGTTCACCGTGACAAGGCTCAGCAGCGCCAAGGGCGTGAGCATGAGGTAGTTGACCGTGAACAGGACCGGCATGGCCAGGAACGGCAGCGGATCGATGTTGGGCAGCCCCTTGCCGCCCGCCAGGCTCCGGCCGGCGTAGAGCCCCGCCAGCAGGGCGGCCACGACGCCGTGCGCCGCCACCGGCAGGACGACGTCGCCGCTCAGGATGTGGTGCAGGATCGTGAGGGGATACAGCGTCAACAATGCGCCCAGCGCGACGTAGTGCAGAGCCACGGGGAGCGGCAGGCGGTGGGCGTTCCACCACCCGCCCAGGAAATCGACGATGTTGCTGCGCCGCCAGCGTAGCTGCTGGCTGAACCAGGTGTCGAAGGTTTCGGGGACTTTGGTGAAGCACACCGCCGTTTGGCACAGGCGTGTCCGGTGGCCTCGCTCGACGATCTTACGGGTCAGGTAACGGTCTTCACCATACTTCACGTCGAAGCCCAGGAAGTTGCGCCCGATCAGGTCCCCTTCGACCTCGAGCAGGACTTGGCGCCGGAACAGCGTCAGGCAGCCGCTCAAGCACATGACGCGCGCGAAGCGGTTCTCCAGGCCCTTGAGCAACTCGTAGCCGACGAAATACTTGATGGCCTGCATGCGAGTGAGCAGGTTGGCGTCCGGGTTGACGACGCGGACCACGCCGCCGACTGCGGCGACGCCGGGCGCCATGTGACGCAGCAATCCCTTGAGGGCGTCGCGGTCGGCGAGCACGTCGCTGTCCACGCTGAGGACGAACTCGGTCTGCGCGGCCCTGACGGCCTCGACAAGGTTCAGCCGCTTGCCCCGGTTCGCGTCGCGGAACGTGACGGCAAGGTTGGGGGTCTCGGCGAGAGCGCGCGCGAGTGCCGCGCGCGTCCCGGCCCCGCTGGCGTCGTCGATGACGTGGATCGCGAGCCGGCCCTGCGGGTAATCCATGGCCGCGAGGCTGCGGACGGTCTCCTGGATCGTCTCCCCCTCATTGAAGCAAGGGATCACCGCCGTCACGCTCGGCCATTCGTCCCGCGCGGGCGGCCCGGGGGGGCGGAGGGGTGGGCCGCGCGGGATCCGAGCAGCG
>CAXUIQ010000078.1:0-7867 GCA_964250815.1 uncultured Acetobacteraceae bacterium | reverse complement strand
GCTCCCCCCCTTGGACCCACGGGATCCCCGCCGTCCGGGTGGGCATTGCGCCCGGGGCGGCGGGACGGGTCGGGCCGAGCCGGACAAAGATCCCGATCACGTAGCGGTTCACGAAAACCAGAGCCACCAAGAGGTAGGGCAGGTGCAGGAGCGCTGCGATGGCGGCGTCGGCCGCGGTCACAGCGGCCTCTCCGCCCGCGCGAGGGCGGCGATCCTGCCGGCAAGCAGCGGGAGGAAGCCGCCGCCATACGCGTAGAACAGCGCGCCCGGCTCGAGGGCGACATCTACCCCCATGAAGGGCGCCCAGCGCAGGAAGCGGTCGGAGGTGCGGTCACGTTGGGCCAGAACATAGCGCGCCAGAGGGCGCAACGCCGCCGCGGAGCAGCCAGGGGCTGTGGCGCCATCGCCGACGCGGCCCTGGTTGAACGCCGCGATCACGCTGAGCGGGAACAGGGCGAAGCCGTTGTAGTCGATGGCCCGCTCGCCCCGGAGATCCTCGAGCGGCAAGGATCCCCGTGGCGTCAGGCCCGCAACGGCATCCCGGCAGATTTCGACGGCCCAGCGGGACGGCGAGGCGTCGTCCGTGATCCGGGCGCTCGCCATGGCGGCGAGACCGGCCCAGTAGAGGAGGTTGTTGCGGAGGTTGTCCACGGCGGCGTCCTGCCGCACCGCGGCGGCAAGCTGCCGGAAATAAGGCCGCAGGGCGGCGCGGTCAGTCTCCGATGCTGCGTCCCAGGCCTTGAAGGCCGAGAGGGCCATGGCTGCGGCGGACCAGCGGCGTTGGCTGCGCGCCTGCGCCCCGGATGTGGGCTCCCCGAGCAGGGCGCCCGCCTTCGCCCAAGCCGTCAACCAGGCGAGCGCGCAGCGGCCAGCGTCCACGTCGCCCCGTAGAAAGGCGTCGCTCATGTGGCCGATCTGGGCCAGGTACCCGTCGAGCGGCGCCATCGCGTCCCGGTTGAGCTGGAACAGCCCCTCGTCGCGGACCGAGTGCCGCGCGTCGGCGTAGTAGGCCACGCCGGGGATGTTCACGACTGCGGGCGGGGGCGACGGGCAGGCAGCGGCATGCCCTGTCAGCCCCACAAAGGCCACTGCACCGGCGACGGCGCAACAGGAACGCGGCAAGACGCGCCGCTGCATCTCACGGCGTCCAATATGTCAGGCCCGCCGGCACGGCTTGGCGGTCAAGGCACCCCTTCACGTCGAGCAGCGCCCCGCCCGGCGAGAGCGTGGCGAACAGCGCCGCCGGCGCCCGCGTGAACCGCGCGTGCGGAACGGCGAGGACGAGCGCGTCCAGATCCCGCAGCGCGTCCGGCTCGACAAGGGAAAGACCGTATTCCCGGCAAGCTTCTTCGGGGCAGGCAAAGGGATCGCACACGGCCGCTTCGACGCCGAAGGTCCGCAGCTCGCGCACGATGTCCGGCACCCGGCTGTTGCGGATGTCGGGCACGTTCTCCTTGAAGGCCAGGCCGAGAATGCCGACCCGGGCCGCGCGGACGGGCCGCCCGGCCTCGATCAGCATTCGGACAAGGCGCTGCGCGATGAACGCGCCCATGGCATCGTTGACGCGCCGCCCCGACAGGATCACGTGGGGATGATACCCCATCGCCTCCGCCTTCGCGGCGAGGTAATATGGGTCGACGCCGATGCAGTGCCCGCCGACGAGGCCGGGCGTGAACGGCAGGAAGTTCCACTTGGTCCTCGCTGCCGCCAGCACGTCGCGCACGCACAGCCCCAACCGGTCGAAGATAAGCGCAAGCTCGTTCATGAGCGCGATGTTCAGATCGCGCTGGGTGTTCTCGATGACTTTGGCCGCCTCCGCGACTTCGAGCGAGGGCGCGCGGTGCAAGCCTGCCTTGATCACCTCCCCATAAATGCCAGCGACCCGCTCGAGCGTTTCCTCGTCCTCCCCGGACACCACCTTGGTGATCGTCTCAAGCCGGTGGTCGGCGTCGCCGGGCACGATGCGCTCGGGCGAGTAACCAAGTTTGAAATCTACTCCTTGGCGCAGGCCGGACGCCTCGGCAAGCGCCGGGCCGCAGATCTCGCGGGTGACGCCGGGATACACCGTGGACTCGAACACCACCACGGCGCCCCGGCGCAGGCTCGGGCCGATTGCTCGGCATGCCCCGACCAGCGGCCGCAGGTCGGGGCGGTTGTGCTGATCGATCGGGGTAGGAACGGCGACGATGAAGAAGCTGCAACTCCTCAAAGCGCCGGGATCGTCCACGAGGGCGAGTCCGGCGTCGAGTAGGCGTTCGCGGGCGACTTCGCCGGTTTTGTCGAACCCGCGGCGCAACTCCTCGCGTCGCACCGCCGAGGCGTCGAAGCCGAGCACAGGCGTGCCGGCAGCGGACCACCGCCGCGACAGGGCCAAGGCGACCGGAAGGCCGACGTAGCCCAGCCCAACCACGGCGATGCCGTCCTCCGTGGCTGGCTCTTCCCTGAAAAGCGCGTCGCGCGGAAGAAGCCCGGCATCCGCGTTTGAGCCGGCCAGACTGCCATGGAAACGGTCGAGCCCGGGCGACCCCCGCTCTGCCAACGGGCCTTCCCGCAGGACCACGACGGTGTGCGGCTCGGAGCCCTCCATCGGTGGCGCGTGAATTGTTTCAATGAGCAGCGACATGCGATTCTCCTGACGGGGCGCTCACCGCGGCCATGGTTTGGCCGCAGTTTCAGAAAGGCCGTTTACCTTCGCTTGCGGATTAATCTGTGATCCAGGTCACACCTGATCCTTGGCCATCGCACAGCCCGCTTCACAACGCCTCCGGCACTGCCGCAGCCCGTTGTTGGATGGGGGAGTGCTTCGGACGCAAACCCAGTGCCGCCATCCTGCGCCCGCTGCCCGAGGTTGGCGCAGTCGCGCCCGCCACCTTGCTCGTCGAGGCCGCAGGCCCGCTTGGGTGCCGGGACTACGCCGCCTTCAGGGCCCTTTCGGGCGTGGCGTCGGTGACAACGCACCGGCAGGACCGCTGCCAAGGCATGCTTCCGGTGGCCCTGCCGCGTGCCTGATGGACGCGCTGCGACCGACGTCCCGGTGCGGGCACAACAAGACGCCGGAGGGGCTGCGCTGCCTGCATCGGGAGAACGGCCATGACGGTTTCATCCGGCACGCGCTGGGCCGGATCGCGGCGGCGATGCAGCCGACGGTTTGGCACTGCGGAGAGGGCGCTGGATAATTGGCGCGAAGGTCCGCCCCGATCGACCCGCCGTCCGATCAGGCGTGAAGCGGGATGCTCGTTTCGGAGAGGTTTGGGCCGGGACCTGCGCTCAGGACGAAAACGCCTGCCGCGTCTTGGCCGGCCGGGTGGAAATCACGGCCGAGCTTGTCGGCCAAGTCGCCACGGCGTGGCGAGGATCACTGATCCGTCGCACCCGTGACCTGGGTCACATCTGCGCTGGCCTGTCCTGGAAATAGCCCGAGCGCATCGCCGCTGCGGTCCTTTGATCCAGCTCGCGCTGCCTGGTGGGAGGACTTGCCATGGATGGAGACGTGGTCAGCCGCGACCGGCCACCATCCCGCATCCCCGCGGAAGCAGGCTGGCATCCTGCGCCCGTTCTCCGTCCCCCCGCAGCGCTCGATCTGGCAGGCCGGGCGGCGTTCGTCACGGGCGCACGGCGCGGCGTCGGCCGGTCCATTGCAACGGCGCTGGCCGCCCAGGGCGCGACTGTGGCCGTCCACCACGCCGGCAGTCCCGACGAGGCCTCGACGCGAGCCAGGTGCTCGCCGCCATCCGCGATCTGGGCGGGGGCGGCGTCGCGCTTGCGGCCGACTTCGCGTGCCCAGGCGCGGGCACGCGGCTTGCGGCTGACGCGCTGGCCACCTTGGGCCAGGTGGGCGTGCTCGTGTGCCCTTGAGCCGCCCCTTCTCCCGCTCGACCAGACTCGGATCGACGCGGAACAACTGCGACACCTGCTCTGGAGCGGCCACCATGAGAAAGCGTGCGAGGCTCTGGGCCGGATTGCAAGCTGGGCCAAGGACGCCATCGCGCTGAACGAACCCGGCGTCGCAGCCAAGGCCAGGCGCCTGGCTGCACGCTGCACGGAGCTGTGCAGCTCTGGAACGGGCAAAGTCGAGGCCGGTTCTTCAGGGCAACCCCGGACCGGCGCTGCCGGAGGCGGGGAAGGCGCCGCAGTGTTGGGCCGCAGCCAGGGCGGGTTCTCGACCAAGCTGAGCGACCGATCTGGCCGTTGATGGCCTGCCAAGCCGACAACGGCGCCTCGGCCGCTTCCTGCAGCGGACCATCCGCCCCGCCAGCCGCCCAGCGCCGGCAAGCGCGCTCGGGCGAACGCGCTTGCGGAACCGACCGCTTCACAGAGATCGCGTCAGGACGCGGGCTTCTCAGCAGGCGGGGCCGATTGCAGAAGCTCGGCCGGGATCTCCGGATCAATCCGCTGGATTGGAAGGGTCACTGGGATCCGTCTCTGCAAAGTCGCAACGGTGACGTGCGGCCAGCTCAGGCCGTTGAAGTTGAGCAGGACTTTCTGCACGTACTGCAGTTGGTGGAAATCCGGCTGGCCCGGCTGGCCCTTCACGGTCTCGATCCAGAAGATCGCCGTGACGTGTGTGGCCAGGGCGTTCGGCCCGGCTTCCTGCGCCCCTTGCAAGAAGGCGGTGTTGTCTGTCCCGCCGCCGATCACCGGCGCGGTCGGATCCGACGAGACCGACAGGACCGTGGTGTGCGTGATGGCCTGGCCGGCGATCGCAGCCCGCAGAACGGAAAGGGGATCGTCAACCATCTCCTGGGTCACGCCCGCGAGCTGCGCCGGGTTTGAGCGGAACGCAGTGGGCTGCGACAGGTTGGACTCCGGGAACGGGATCTTCTTGGTCGGGTCGCCGATCCTGAACGGGGTGATGTCGGCGTCGAAAGGCCCTCCCTGGGGTGAGGGGCGAAGGTCAGGCGGCCCTTCGACCGAGAAGGCCTTCCCTTGCGCAAGCACCGTCGTGCCATGCGGGATCGAGGCCATGCGGCAGACCGTCGGATCTTCGGCCGGGTTGGAGGTCTTGGGAACCGAGACCCAGATCCCGGGCTCGAAGTGAAGCCCCACGCCGACGTTGCGGTCCTTGATCTGCTGCAGGTAGTGCACGCCGAACATGTTGATGTCGGGCTGCAGAAGCCCGCGGTTCGGGATGGGGCCGCTGATCACCTCGAACTCAAGCGTCTCCCCGGTGACATTGAGTTCCAGAAAGCGGTCCTGGTTCGGAGGCGGCGGCGGGGTGTTCGGCAAGGGAGGCTGCGGCGCGTGGAAAGGCCGCCAGATCTGGTTGAACCCCTTGCCGGTCCAGGTGCCCGGCAATTCGCGCAACGGCCCGAGCGGGTTGGGGATGTCCGGAAACGGGAAGTGAACGGTTTCTGCAACCGCGGGCAGCGGCTTGAACGAGAAGTCCGGCGTAAGCTGCATGGTCGGTGTTCTCCTTACCGGTTTTGCCGCTCAGTGCGGCAAGCGTCGTGGTCGTTCGAGTTGCTTCGTCTTTGTTCATCGTGTCCTGCAGCGAAGGCGGAGACGCAGCCGAGATTACGGCCTTGCACCTTGACGGGAGATGCCGCCGCGCGGCCAAACCCGGAAACCGGGCCAGACGCCGCGAGCATGAGTAGCCCACGCGGCCACTTGCCATGGCCTTGTGGAGCCGCCCTCGGCAGCGTGGCGGCTCGCCGTCAGCTCCCCATCCCGCGGCGCCAGCATGACCGAGCCGAGGACAGAGATGGCCATCGTGGCGGCGCTGACGAACAAGGTGCCCAGCATCGGTGCGTCCTCCGATGGTCGCGGACGTTGCCGGCTCCGCGTCGAGCCGGGCGCTTCGACCATGCGTCGCAGAATGCCGGGCTGAGCGTAGCGGTGCAGTGACCGGCGTCACATCTGACGTGAACACCCACGATCTGGACAGACCTGGCCGGTTTCGCCCACCGAAACCTGCAAACCGTCCTGCCGACCCGCCCGTGAGGCCGCCATTGCCGCAGCGAACTGGCGGCGCACGCTGCGGAGGCAGCTTCCGTCACGACCCAGGCACGCCGGTGACACCCGTCACATGGCGCCTCGCTCACACGGGCTACATGCCCCAGCCGCATACGGCTCCCAGGCTGCTCAAGGCGAGGTGTTCCATGGCGACCCAAGCTGCTTGCCCTTCGGCGTGCGTCACCGGCACCCATCCGCGTGCATCCATGTCCTTGGGCGCTCTTTTCGGCTTCTCGCGGGGCCGTTCGGCACCGTCGTTGCCCTCGTCGCCATCATCCTGTCCGCCGGCTGCCCCAAGGGCTGGCGGTGACCGGCCCTGCAGCAGCGACATTGGCGAACTCCGCCGCGGCATGGCCCGTCCGAGGGAACTGCGCGCGAGAAAGGCGGCGCTGCTCCTGCCCACCACCGTGCTGGTCGCACCTTGCGCGGCCCAAGCGCACGTCAAATGGTTCTGCAGCTATGACACCAAGATCCCGCCGCTGCCTTTCCAAGACGTGCTCACCCCGGCGTTCATCAAGGTCGCGGCTGCGTTCGCGGCCCTGATGTATGTCGCCTACCTCATCGACCATGCGGTGGAGCGGAACGGTTGGCTCGACTGGTTCGATCGCGCCCTGCTGCGCTGCGCCCCTTGCATCCCCACGCTCGTCCGCACGGCGGTGTGCGCCTTCTTCCTGACGCTCTGGGCGACGGGCGGGACCATACTGACCCCGGAGCTTACGACCACGAACCGTTGGGTGCCCTGGCTGCAACTGGCGGTCGCCGCCGGCACGCTGTTCAGGCCAACGCTCGCGGTCGCCGCGGTCGGGATCGTCGGACTATACGTCTATGGCGTTTCGACCTACGGCGCGTTCCACATGGCGGACTACCCCGTGTTCCTGGGCATCGCGGCCTACCTCGGCTTCAGCGCCTTCGAGGCGCCCTGGTTGTTGCGGCTAAGGCTGCCGGCGCTGTACTTCAACATAGCCGTGACCATGATGTGGGGCGCGATCGAGAAGTTCGGCTATCCGTACTGGACGTTTCCGCTCCTCGCCACCCACAGCGCTCTGGCGATGGGCATGCGCTTTGACCTGTTCATGTTGGTGGCGGGCTTCGTCGAGTTCAGCCTCGCCTTCTTCATGCTGACCGGCACCGCGCTGTTGCGCCTTTCTTGCCTCGCGTTGCTGGCGCTTCTGACCAGCGCCATCCCCGAGTTCGGCCGCGTCGATGCGGTCGGGCACTCGCTGATCATCACCGGCCTGGTCGCGATGACCATCGTGGGCCACCGCGGGGTCCAGTTGCCGCGCGTGTTCCCCGGCAGCGACGGGCTGGCGCGGTCCGGCATCATGACCCTCAGCTATGGGGTGACGGCCACGGTGCTTTTCGGGCTCTACTATGGCGCACAATACCTGGCCGGGTAGGCGTGCGTCGCGGGCTGCGATCCTCGAACCAACCATGCTCGGACCCGTCGATCTGCACCACGCGCGATCCTGCCGCGAGCTTTGGCAAGAACGGGTTGCCTGGCTCAGCGGTCGTTTAGCGGTGATGCAACGCGCGCTCCAGCGTTGCCCGGCGTAAGGTCCTGGGCAACAAGGGGGAGGCAGAGCATGACGCGCTATGTGTAGGCGGGCGGGGTGGGCTCCTACACCGATCCCGCGCAATGGGCCGGCGGCGTGGTGCCACTGTGGGACGACGGCAGCACCGTCGTCTTTTTCGGCGGCGGCGCGACGCTGCAGGACGTCGAGCCGAACAACATGACGGTCGAGATCGGCGACCCGTCGTCGTATCCGCGCCTGGTGCTCGACAACGCGGCGCTGGGGCCAGGCCTTGATGTGCGCGTCACCAGCGCCGTGCAGGCGTCGCAATACGGCGGCGTCGGCGCGGTCGTCGTCGTGCAGGGCTACGACACGAACTACGGCACGGTGGAAACGACCCACGA
>CAXUIQ010000077.1:0-11003 GCA_964250815.1 uncultured Acetobacteraceae bacterium | reverse complement strand
CCGCCGCGACAGCCGCCTCGATGTGCCCGCCCACCTCCTCGGCGCGAAGCGCCGCGCCGGCGCGCTGCAAAGCCGCGGCCACCGCGGCCTCCGCCTCGCGCGCCCAGGGTTCGTGCATGCGGCCGGCATGGACCTCGGCGGCGCCCACCTCCTGCGCCAAGGCGGGGATGACCTCGGCGGACGGCCCGCGCCGCATCACGAGCGTGGCGCCGCGCGCCGCCAGGCTTTCGGCCAGCGCCGCCAGGCTATAGTGCAGCCACCAGCGCGCCGCGCCGCCCAGCGCCCAGGCGCCCGGGGTGTCGTCGTCCAGCACATAGACCGGCAGCACCGGCCGCCCGGACGCCAGCGCGGCGTTCAGCGCCGCGTGGTCCTGTAGCCGCAAGTCCTGGCGGAACCATATGACGACAGGTGGCCCGCCCTCCGTTCCCTTGCTCATTCCCGACTCCGCAGGCCCAAGGCCCAAAACTGATTCCTTCTAAATGGGTGATCCGGTCAGATGTGTCATCCGGGCGGCCGATCCATAGGACGGCCCTCAATCCCCGGCGGCGCGCGTCGGAGGCGAGGCTTGCGGCCGGGCACCGGCGGACGCTTGCGCCAGGGTGAAGCTGAACAGCCGGTCCTGCCCCAGCAGGAACGCCCGGCCGCCGCGCGGGAACAGCCCGGCGATGGCCGGATGCGCCACGTCCAGCCCGCCCGTGTAGGCGCCCAAGGCCGGCAGCATCAACCGGCGCGCGTCGGCGACGAAGCACGGCCGGGTCACGGCGCCGGCGCGGGTGGCGATGCTGGCCTTGGGATGGTGGTGGCCGCACAGCTCGCCCTGCGCGCCGTGCTCGGCCTGGTGGCGGAACACCAGAGGGCCGGCGGTCCAGGCATCGGCGGCTTGGCCACGCAGCCCGCCTGGCGGCACGGGGTCATGGTTGCCCAAGACCCAGACGAACGCAGCGGCTTCGGTCAAGCCCCGCAGCCGCGCCGCGTCCCCCGGCGTCATCCGCATGGGGCCGTGCCGGTCATGGAAACTGTCGCCCAGGGCCACCACGGTCGCCGGGCGCCAGCGCCGCATCAGCGCCGCCAGCCGGTCGAGCGTCGCCTGCGTGTCCCAGGGCGGCACCAACTGCCCGCGTCCCGCGCAGGCGGACCCCTTCTCCAGGTGCAGGTCCGCCACCGCCAGCAGCCCGGCCGCGGGCCACGCCACGCCGCCCAGCGGATCGAGCAGCAGGCGCTCCCCCATGAAGTGCAGCGGCGCCGCCGTCATGCCGAGCGTGCTCGCTGGCGCGGCTTCCGTTGCAGGATCGCCAGGTTGGCGCGGTGCACGGGATGCACGCGCATCGGCGCGGTGCTGGACGGGGCATCGCCGGTCGCCTCCGCCACCAGCGCCTCGGTCTCCGCCAGCAGCGCGTCCTCGCCCCCGGCCGTCCGCACCGTTTCCCGCCCGATGTCCAGCAGCACCGGCACCGCCAGCGGCGACACGCGCGACAGCCGCACGTGCCGCACCCGGCCCGCCACCCGCCCGAGCATCACCGACAGCCGGCCCAGGTCGGTCAAGCCCCCTGCCGCGTCGGCCCGCGTCGCGCGCAGCAGCACGTGGTCCGGCTGGTGCCGCCGCAGCACGTCGTAGATCAGGTCGCTGTTCACCGTCACCTGGCGCCGGCTCTTCTCCTGGCCCGGGTGGTTGCGCTCGATCAGGCCGGCGATCACCGCGACGTTGCGGAAGGTCCGGCGCAACATGCTGCTTTCCGCCATCCAGGCTTCCAGGTCGTCGCCCAGCATGTCCTGCTCGAACAGGCCGGAAACGTCGCCAGGTTCGTAAGCCGACCATGCGGCGATCACGTAGTCCGTCGCGACGAAGCCGAGCGGGCCGTAGCCGAACCGCTCCATGCGCCGGGTCAGCAACATGCCGAGCGTCTGGTGCGCATTGCGGCCCTCGAAGCAATAGGCGACCAGGAACCAGCGCCCGTTGCGGGGAAAGGTCTCCACCAGCAGGTCGTCGGTGCCCGGCAGTTGCGACCGCTCCGTTTGCAGGCCGAGCCATTCGCGCACGGGCGGCGGGTAGTGCGACCAGGCGGCGGGATCGTGCAGCATGGCGCGCACCCGGGCGGCAAGGTTCGAGGTCAGCGGGTACTTGGAGCCGGCGTAGGCGGGCACCATCGGCTCGCCGCTGCCGCCCTCCGCGACCTCCACCGTGGTTTCCCGCAGCCGCACGTAGCGCAGCAGCCGCCCGGCGAACATGAAGGTGTCGCCGGGCGTCATCATGCTGACGAAGCTCTCCTCCACTTCGCCCAGCGCCCCGCCGCCGGTGCGGCCGGCTAGGCGCACCTTCAACAATGGCGCTTCTACAATGGTGCCGAGGTTCATCCGCGCCATGCGGGCCATCCGCTCGCCCCGGATGTGAACCAAGCCGTCCGCGTCGCGGAACAGCTTGCGGTAGCGGTCGTAGGCCGCGAGCGCGTAGCCGCCGTCCTCCACGAAGCGCAGCACGTCGTCGAAGTCCGCCCGCAAGAGGCCGGCATAGGGCGCGGCGCGGCGCACCTCCGCGAACATCGCGTCCGGATGGAACGGGGCGCCCGCCGCCATGAGCAGCAAGTGTTGCGCCAGCACGTCGAGACCGCCGGGCCGGGGCGGGTCGCCGTCCTGCTCGCGCGCCGCGACGCCCTCGATGGCCGCCTCGCATTCCAGCAGCTCGAACCGGTTGGCCGGGACCAGGATGGCGTTCGACGCCTTGTCCATCCGGTGGTTGGCGCGGCCGACCCGCTGCAAGAGCCGGCTTACCCCCTTCGGCGCGCCCACCTGGATCACCAGATCGACCCCGCCCCAATCGATGCCGAGGTCGAGCGAGGAGGTCGCCACCACCGCGCGCAACTGCCCGGCGGACATCGCCGCCTCCACGCGGCGCCGTTGCCCGATGTCGAGGCTGCCGTGATGCAGCGCGATGGGCAGGGTCTCCGCGTTGATCTTCCACAGTGCCTGGAACAGCAGCTCGCCTTGCGCCCGCGTGTTGACGAACACGATGGTCATGCGGTGCGCGCCGATGCGCTCCAGGATCGCGGATGCGCTGTTGAGGCCCATGTGGCCCGACCACGGCAGCCGTCCGTCCGGCAACAGGATCGACAAGGCCGGCGGCGCGCCCTGCGCCACCTCGATCAACTCCGGCGCGGCGCCTGCGCCGACGTAGTCCAGCAGCGCCTGCGGGTAGGCGACCGTCGCCGACAGGCCGACCCGGCGCAGGCCGGGCACGAGCGCCCCGAGCCGCGCCAGGCACAGCGCCAACTGGTCGCCCCGCTTGGTGCCGGCCAGCGCATGAACCTCGTCGATCACGGCGGCGGACAGCCCGGCGAACATGGCCGGCGCTTCCGGCTGCGACAGCAGGAGCGCCAGGCTTTCCGGCGTCGTCAGCAGAATGTTGGGCGGCTGCTCCTTTTGCCGCTTGCGTCGGTTGGCGGGGGTGTCGCCGGTCCGGGTCTCGACGGCGATGCCCAGCCCCATCTCGTCCACAGGCGCCAGGAGGTTGCGGGCGACGTCGGTGGCCAGCGCCTTGAGCGGGCTGACGTATAGCGTGTGCAGCCCGTCGCGCGGGGCGGCGGCGAGGTCGATCAGGCTGGCGAGGAACCCGGCCAGCGTCTTGCCGCCGCCGGTCGGCGCGACCAGCAAGGCGCTGCGCCCGGCCCGCGCCGCCGCGACCGTCGCAAGCTGGTGCGGCCGCGGCGCCCAGCCACGCCGGGCAAACCACGACGCGAACGGCTCGGGCAGGGGTTCCGGCAATGTTCCCATCCTACAGAAATAGTCTGGGTGGCTCGGCTGCGGAAGTAGCCCGGCTGCGGAAGTGGCGTTAGCCTCCTGCCATGCCGCTGCCCTCTTGGCATCCCGACAGCCTCGCCGACCGGCTGCCCTTCCTGCGCCGCCGGGCGCTGCTGACCCAAGCGACTCGCGCCTTCTTCGCCGCCCGCGGCTACACGGAGGTCGAGACGCCTTATGCCGTGCCTGCGCCGGGCGAGGAGGTCCACCTCCGCGCGCTCCGCACCACGGTCCACCGCCCGGACGGCACGGGCCGCACCCTTTGGCTGCACACCAGCCCCGAGTTCGCCATGAAGCGCCTGCTGGCCGCCGGCGCCGGCCCGGTGTTCCAGTTGGCGCGGGTCTGGCGCGACGGCGAAGGCAGCGCCCGCCATGCCGCCGAGTTCACCATGCTGGAGTGGTATCGGCCTGGCCTCCACTTCGACGGCCTGATCGAGGAAACGGCATCCTTACTCCGCGCCGTGCTGCCGCCGGCCGTGACGAGCGGCGGGATCGAGACCAGCCTCGCCGCGTTCGAGCGCCTGACGGTCGCCGAGGCATTCTCCCGCCATGCCGGCGCCGACGTGCTCGGCACCGCCGGGGATGCCGCTGGCCTCGCCCAAAGCGCCGGGGCGGCGCTGCGCTCCGGCGAAACGTGGGAGGACCTGTTCTTCCGCCTGCTGCTGGAGCGGGTCGAGCCGCATCTGGGCCGGGCGCATCCCACCTTCCTCACCCACTGGCCCGCCGCCCAGGCGGCGCTTGCCCGGCGCGACCCGGCGGACCCCCGCGTGGCGCTGCGCTTCGAGCTGTTCGTCTGCGGCATGGAACTCGCCAACGCCTTCGAGGAGCTGACCGACGCGGACGAGCAGGAAGCGCGCTTCGTCGAGGACCGCGCCCGCCGCCATGCGCTCTACGGCCCGGATTGGCCGCTCGACGAGGACTTTCTCGCGGCGCTCCGCCACGGAATGCCGCCGTCTGCGGGCATCGCGCTCGGCTTCGACCGCCTGGCGATGCTGGCCGCCGGCGCCGACCGCATCGGCCAGGTGCTCTGGCTGCCTGATTGAAAGGCGCCCCGCCGCCGCTACCTCCTGCGGCATGAAGCGCACCCTGCCTTTGCTGCTGGCGGCCGCCCTTGCCGGCTGCGGCCCGGCCTTCAACCGCCCGGCGTTCCTGACGACGTTCGTGGGCCAGCCGGAAGCCGAGCTGGTGCGGCGGCTCGGCGTCCCGTCCCGCACCTACGAGACGGGTGGACGCAAGTTCCTGGCCTATTCCGAGCGGCGGTCCGAGGTGATCGAGGGCGGGCCGTTCCTCGGCGGCTTCGGCTATTACGGGCCGGGGTTCGGCGGTTTCGGCGCGTTCCCGGCCGAAGTCATCGAGCGCGACTGCGAAACCACGTTCGAGGTCGGCGCCGGCCGCGTGCTGGCCTGGACGCTGCGCGGCAACGCCTGCTGACCGGAACGAAGCCCGGCGCGCGGCGTTGCCGGGAGATGCGCAACACGATCAAGCGTTCCGTCCGCAACGCGGCGATGCTGGCCGGGATGGCGCTTGCGCTGCCCGCATCCTGCGGCCAGACCGGTGCAGACCCACAGACCGGCGGGATTCGATCAAGTCTGCCGGACCGGGCCAGCCCGCTCGGCCCAGGCTTCACCGATGACGAGCAGGGCCAGACGCGAGACGGCCTTCCCGTCCAATGACCAGGCAACACGGAGTGTTGGGATGAGGCTGAACGTGCTGCGTCGTCAGGGACGCTGCGACGCGGTGGGGCGGACCGTCCGTGGCGCCGTGCTCCTGGCCGGCGTTGCCTTTGCGCTGCCCATCTCCTGCGGGGCGCCCAGCGACGGCATCTATACCGGCGGTGTCCAGCCCAGTCCGGCCAGCCGGGTTAATCCCGAGGAACCCGGCTTCGTCAACGGCGGCGACCAGTCCCGATAAGGAGCACGGATCATGCGGATGATCGTTCTGCTCGCCATCCTCGCTTTGGCCGCCTGCGGCGTCAGGCCGACCGGCCCGGCCGGACAGCCGAGCAGCACCGACGTGAACCCGATCAGCGGGGGGCGCGGCGGCACCAGTTCCGGGAGCGACCGGTAGGCCGGCGTTGATCAGCGGGCGGCGGCGATCGCGGCGTTCATCGCGCGGACGCCGGCGGCCGGCCCGTCGGGATGTTGCCAAACCGCGCCCACCACTGCGAGGAAGTTTGCGCCGGCCTGCACCAGCGGCGCGCAGTTCGCGGCGGTGATGCCGCCGATGGCGACGCAGGGCAGTTCCATCAGCTCGGCCCACCACGCGAGCAACTCGGGATCGGCCCGGGTCGGAGCGTCCTTGGTGGCGGTCGGGAAGAACGCGCCGAACGCCACGTAGTCCGCGCCGGCCTCGCCCGCCTCCATCGCGAGGTCCCGGCTGTCGTGGCAGGTAACGCCCAGCGTGAGGCCGTCGCCCAGCAGCTTGCGCGCCTCCCGTGCCGCCATGTCGGTCTGCCCGACATGCGCGCCGTCGCAGCCGGTGCCGCGCACCAGGTCCGCCCGGTCGTTCAGCAGGAATGCGACGCCGCGGGACTGCGCGACCGGGCGCAGCGCGTCTATGGCCCGGCGCCACGCATCGTCGTCCGCCTCCTTCAGCCGGAGCTGCACCGCCGCCACGTCGCCCGCGTCCAGCGCCTGGGCGAGCGTGTCGGCGAACAACGGCCCGGCCGTGGTGGGCGTGACCAGGTAAAGCCGGCATGGGTCCTCCCCGCCCGGCTCGGCGGCTTTGGCCAAGGGTCAGGCTCCGAGGTAAAGGCCGGTGATGCCGCCAGGGGCGCGGCCGTCGCGGATGCCGGGCCCGGGATCGTCGTTCCCATCGTTGCTCAGGATGGCTTTGACGGTGGATGTGGCTTGCATGGTGGCCCCAGCTTCCGGTGCGCGGTGGCGCGCGGCTTAGCCGATGGGCGCGGGCCTGTCACGCCGAGCCAGGCGTCGAGCCGCCGCAACGCCGCGCGGTCGTTCAAATCCAGCGCTGCCGGCGGTTCGGCCAGCAGCAGCGCGCCCTGGGCCGCGGCGCGTTCGGCGATGTCGGGGACGGCCGGGCCGGGCCGCAGGACGACGAGGCGGCAGCCGAGGCTCAGCGCCTCCAGCGCGCGGCCCGGCGCGTCGCCGCAGTCCAGCACGTCGGGCGGGTCGAGCGCCGGGAACTCGGCCCGCAACGCGGCCACAAGGGCGCGCCACCAGGCCGCACCGGCATAGGACGGCGCACCCGGCGCGGAAAGCAGGGTGGCCGGGCGACCGGGCGCGAGCGCCGCCTGTCCGTGCGGCAGGCCATGGATGATAACGGCTGGCGGAAGCACCATGCTTGACGTTCAAGCGGTTACACGCTTTCTGTTCAAGTCGGAACGAAGCCGCGGGACAGAGCCATGGACAACGAAACCCAACCTGCCCAGATTGCGCCTGCCCAGGCCGCCCATCCCGCCGAACGGCTGGAGGCCGCGCTGGCGCGCATCGCCCGGCAGGCCAACGCGCCCGACCCGGTGGCGAGCGAGGTCGCCGCCCGGCTCGACGGCCTCATCGCGCAACTGCGCACCGCGCTTGAGAAGTAGGGAATCGCGGCAATGGCCCAGCTCACCGTGAAGATCAACGGCTACGCCTACACCGTCGCCTGCGCGGACGGGCAGGAGCAGCACTTGCAGGCCATGGCCGAGCAGGTCGAGTCGCGGGTGGACCGGATCAGGGCGCTCGGCAGCCAAAGCGGGGAGGCCCGCCTGCTGGTGCAGGCCGCGCTGCTGATGGCGGATGAGCTGCACGACCTGAAGTTGGAGATGGCGGCGCTGCGCCGGACGGGGCCGGTCACGGCGGAGGATGGCGCGCTCAACGACCGCCTTTCGGTGCTGGCCGACCACGCGGAGGAGATTGCAGCGACGCTGGAAAGACACTAAGTAGGCAGGGCGGGGCTGCCCGGTGCGTCAGGCACTTCACCCCCGGGGCCAATAAGCACTCCCTTGGGAGCTGGCGCTGCTGTGATCGTGGTCATGGCAACCGGCGCCCACCTGCGCAAGCAGGCTTCGGGAGGGTGAGACGCCAACGGCCAGGGTGGCTCCGTATCCCTTCATGCTCCACAGCAAGCAACAGCAGCGCGCCGCCGCTACCGCCGCCCGGGCCGGACAGGACCCGGCGCTCGGGGTGCATTTGGCGGGGTGGTGCCTTTCGGGCTGGCGCTTCCGGCCCCGCTCGGTCGTTGCCGGGTTCTGGCCCTTGGCTGGGGAAATCGACATCCGCCCGCTGCTGCTTGCCCTGGCCGGTCGGGGCCACCCGATCGTGCTTCCCGTGACGCCGACGCGCGGCAACCCTCTGAGTTTCCAGCGTTGGCGACCAGGCGACGTGCTGACACGCGAACGATTCGGCACGCTTCGGCCCACAGGCAAGTCCCTCGTGCCCGATTTGCTGTTCGTGCCGCTGCTGGCCTTCGACGACGGGTGCCGGCGCCTGGGCTACGGCGGCGGCTTCTACGACCGCACGCTCGCCGGCCTGCCCGGGCGCCCTGCCATCGGCTGCGCCTTCGCCGTGCAGCGCGTGGACCGCGTGGCGGCGGAAGCCCATGACATCCCGCTCCAAGCCGTCGCGACCGAGCGCGGCCTCATGTTCCCGAAGGACTGACCATGCGAACCTTGTTCCTGGGCGACGTGGTCGGGCGGTCCGGCCGGGACGCCGTGGCCGCCGCCTTGCCGGGGCTGCGGGCGGCGCTGCTCGCGGACCTCGTGGTGGTGAACGGGGAGAACGCCAGCCACGGCTTCGGCTTGGCGCCCGAGATGGCCCAGGCCCTGTTCGCCGCGGGCGCGGACGTGATCACGCTTGGCAACCATTCCTGGGACCGGCGCGAGCTGATCCCCTTCATCGCGCAGGAGCCGCGGGTGGTCCGTCCGCTGAACTTCCCGCCGGGCACGCCGGGCGCCGGGTTTTTCGTCGTGGTGCTGGCGGACGGGCGGCGGGCGCTGGTGCTGAATGCCATGGGGCGGCTGTTCATGGACGCGCTGGATTGCCCGTTCCGCGGCACGGCGGAGCTGCTGTCGCGCTTCAAGCTGGGCGCCAGCGTGTCCGCGGTCGTGGCGGATTTCCATGCGGAGGCGACCAGCGAGAAGATGGCCTACGCCCATTCCTTTGACGGCGCCGTATCGCTCGTGGTCGGCACCCACACGCATTGCCCCTCGGCCGACTATCAAATCCTGCCCGGCGGCACCGCGTTCCAGTCGGACGCCGGCATGTGCGGCGACTACGACAGCGTGATCGGCATGGCGAAGGAAGGGGCGGCGGCCCGGTTCTGGTCCAAGATGCCCGGCGAGCGGATGCAGCCGGCGGCCGGGGAAGCGACGGTGTGCGGGGTGTTCGTGGTGACGGACGACCGGACGGGGCTGGCGGTGAGCGTGGAGCCGGTGCGGCAGGGGGGCCGGCTGTCGCAGGCGATGCCGGGTGGTGGCCCGGCCTGAATATCCGCAATTGGCGCAGCAGGCCGAGAAGCCTGCCCGGGCTTTCAGCCGAACACCAAATCCAGCTTCACGACGATCTCCGGCGCGAGGGCGAGGGCGACTTGGTCGCCTGGTTGGTGCGTGGTCATCTCGCCGTACGCATTGCCGTCCGGCTTCCGGTAGGCGTCCAGCACGCGCCGCTGCAAATCGACGATCCACAGCTCGGCGATGCCGGCGCGCGCATACAAGGGTAGTTTCACCCTCTGGTCGAAGCGGAGCGAGCTGTCTGCCACTTCCACCAGGAGCAGCACGTCGGCAGGGCCGGGCCGCTCACCTGTCGCGTAGAAGTCGGCGCGCCGCCGCAAGACGGCCAGGTCGGGCTGGGGTTCGCTCGACCGATCGAGCCGGATCGGGTTCTGCGGCCAAACGATTGCGCGGCCAGCGCACGCCATGAACAGCGCCTCGTTCAACCCGCAAACGATGGCCGCGTGGCCTTGGCCAATCGGCGCCATGTCGATCAGGTCTCCACCGATCAGCTCGATCCGTTTGTCCTCGCCGAAGACGCCGGCCTCGGCTATGCGGTGATATTCGTCCACATCCAGCCTGTGCCGAGCTGGCGCGGCAGCCAAGTCGTCCATAGGCAGCTCCGTCCTTGCAAGTGAACCCTATCATGCCGGCGGCCAGGTTGGCACGTGTCACTCGGCCGCCGCGGCCGCCTTCCGATTGGACGCCGGGATGCGCGGCGGCGCGGTTCAGGTCTAAAATGCCGGGCGGGCGGTTGTCGCAGGCGATGCCGAGCCGTGCCTCGGTCTGAATTGCCGCAACCGGCGGTTTGCCGGCGGTCCGCTTTTGGATGCTTGACCCTGCCAAGCGGCCGTCAAGTGCTGCCCCACTTCCTGCGGATACGCTCCGATGCTCCCGAACGGATGGGGCGGCCATGACCGAACACGGCCGCATCGTAGCGGAGCGTGGCAATCTTGCGCTGGCTGCGGCGACCTTCCTCGATGTCCTCAAAGCCGACCGGGTCGCCAAGCCCTATGATGTTCATGCCGACATCACCGGCAATCAACAATCGCTCGCCCTGCCAGAGAAACGCGACCTGCCCCGCGCAGTGGCCCGGTGTGCCGACAACCTGCAAGCCGCCGGCAATCGGCAGCGTGTCGCCCTCGGTGAAATGGCGATCCACCTTCACCGGCTCCATCCGCTCCTCCGGGTGCCAGACGAAGCGATATGCGGTCCTGGGCAGCAGGCCTGGGGATGGGTCCATCGGCCGGAAAGGGCCGCCGACTTCGGCAATCGGAGCATCGAGCGGATGCATATAGGTCGTCGCGCCGGTTTTTCGGATGATCGCGGCGGCGCTGCCGATATGATCGGGGTGGTGGTGCGTGAAGATCAAGTGCCGAAGGTCGTGCGGGTTTCTTCCAAGCTGCCGGATCGCGTCCAATACGATCGAGGCCTTGCCGGGAAAGCCAGCGTCCACGAGCGCAAGTTCGGACCCGCCATCCAACAGCACAGTATTGGCGTTGCCCAATGGCAGAAGGTAGGCACCTTCGATGATCCTCTTCAGGCCCACGCCGCACCCCTTCTGAATGTCCGCTGCCGGGAATGAGGCGAGCCGCGCTGAATGGCAAGGACTCAGGTTGAAAGCCGACGCTCGACCTGAGACGCCGCCCGATGCCGGCATAGGTTTCAACCCCGTGCCGCGGCTGCTACGCTAGGAGTCGCATCCACCACGACAGAGACGCCCGCGCAATGGCCGGCCACAGCCAGTTCAAGAACATCATGCACCGCAAGGGCGCGCAGGACG
>CAXUIQ010000076.1:5633-11052 GCA_964250815.1 uncultured Acetobacteraceae bacterium | reverse complement strand
CTCAAGCTGCTGCTGGTGCTGACCGTCGCCGACATGCGCGCCGTCAGCGCCAAGGTCTGGAACGGTTGGAAGGCGACCTTGCTGCGGGAGCTGTACGCCCGGGTCGCCGACGTGCTGGCCGGCGGCCTTGCCACCACGGAGCGCGACGTGCGGGTGGCGCGGGCCAAGGAAGCGGCCGGGCGCTACCTGACCGACTGGCCGGAAGCCGACCGGGACTTCTACTATGGCCTCGGCTATCCCGGCTATTGGCTCAGCTTCGATCCCGAGACGCACGCCCGGCACGCCCGGCTGATCCGCGACGCGGAGCGCCGGGGGGCGCCGCTCACCGTGGATACCGAGCCTTTGCCGGCCCGCGCGGTGACGGAGGTGACGATCTACACCGCCGACCACGCCGGGCTGTTCAGCCGGATCGCCGGCGCCTTGGCCGTGGCGGGCGCCTCCATCGTCGATGCGCGCATCCACACGCTGACCAACGGCAGCGCGCTCGACACGTTCTGGATTCAGGACACCGCCGGGGGCGCCTTCGACGCGCCGCACCGCCTGGCGCGCCTCCACGTGCTGATCGACCAGGCGCTGTCCGGCCGGCTGGCATTGGCCGGCGAAATCCGCCGGGCGTCCCGGGCGTTGCTGGGCCGCCGCATGCGGGCGATCCACGTGCCGCCGCGGGTCGTCGTGGACAACCGCGCCAGCAACACGCACACGGTGCTGGAGGTGAACGGGCGCGACCGCCCGGGGCTGCTGCACGACGTGACGGCGGCCATCAGCGAGCAAGGGTTGCAGATCGCTTCCGCCCACGTCACCACCTACGGCGTGCGGGCGGTTGACGTGTTCTACGTCAAGGACGTGTTCGGGCTGAAGATCGAGAACGAGCGCAAGCTGGCCGTCTTGCGCAAGGCCCTGCTGGCCGCCCTGCAAGCGCCCGACGACAGCACGCCGGAGGCCGTGCTGCCCGGCCGCCGCAAACGCGAAGCGGCAGCCTGACGCCGGCCTGCCTGCCTGGCACGCCCAGGCCGGCGCGGAGGCGGCGTAGTGATAAGCCCTGCGGGAGCCGACGCCACCATGCGGCGTTGTGGCCCCATGACCAGAGCACGACGCGCGATCCAGGTCCCGGCCGGGCAACCGCTGATGGCCCGCATGTTGCATCACGCGAGGCAATACGCGACGTACGCCATGCCGGCGGCGCTGCTGCTCGGCTGGCAGCACAGCGGCCACTTGAAGCGGACGCTTCGCCAATCGCAGTCGGCGCTGCGCGACGTGAAGGCCCAGCTCGGCACCCTCGTGAACTGCATCCCGATCGGGATCGTGCAGGCTGGGCTGGACGGGCGCATCCGCTTGGCGAACCGTTGCTATTGCCAGTTGACCGGCCATGGCGAGGCGCGCCTGCGGACGCTCACGCTGCACGAACTGACGCATCCCGAGGACCGGCCGGGCCATCTGGAGCAGCACGCCCAGATGCTCGCCACCGGCGAGCCGTTCCGGATCGAGAGCCGCCTGGTGCGGGCCGACGCCAGCCATGTCTGGGCCGCCAGCCACCTGGCGCTTGCCCGGGACGGCAGCGGACGGCTGGCCGGGGTTATCGCCGCCGTGCAGGACATCTCGCATCGGCGGGCGGCCGAAGCCGCCGTGCAGAACCTGGCCGCGACCCTGGAGCGTCGCGTGTCGGAGGAAGTCGCGGAGCGCGCAACCGCTCAGGAAGCCCGTTGGCAAGCGCAGCGCATGGAGGCGTTGGGCCAGTTGGCCGGAGGCGTCGCGCATGACTTCAACAACGTGCTGCAAGCGATTGCCGGGGGCGCCCGGCTGATCCAGCGGCGCCCGGACAACGCCGCTTCGGTGGAGCGGCTGGCTGGGCTGATCGTGGATGCAGCCGATCGCGGCGCCGTGGTCACGCGGCGCCTGCTGAGCTTTGCCCGGCGCAGCGCCCTGCAAGCGGAGGCTGTTGATGTCGCCTCCTTGCTGACCGACCTGCGCGATGCCCTTGCGGACACCCTGGGCAGCCGGATCGCCGTGGAACTCGCCCTGCCCGACGCCATGCCTCCGGCCTGGGCGGACAAGGACCAGCTCGAAATGGTGCTTGCCAACCTTGTGGCCAACGCCCGGGATGCGATGGCCGGCGACCTGCCGGACGACGGATCGCAAAAGCCTGTCCACACGCTCAAGCTGTCGGCCGAGGCGGTGAACGGCTTCGTGGCCGGATTCCGTGCGGGACGCTTCATCAGGATCGACGTCAGCGACACCGGTCCCGGCATGGACGCGGACGTGCTGAAGCGCGCCACCGAGCCGTTCTTCAGCACCAAGGCGCGCGGGCGCGGCACGGGCCTGGGCCTCGCGATGACGCGCGGCTTCGCCGAGCAGTCCGGCGGCAGGCTGGTCTTGCGCAGCCAGGCCGGGCAGGGCACCACGGCAAGCCTGTTCCTGCCCCAGTTCCGTGCCGGCGAGGTCCGCGCCCCGGCGGACGCGGGGGCGGGGGGGGCCCCCGCCCCCCCCCCCCCCCCGCCCCCCCCCGCAAGCCCACGCCGCATCATGGTGGTCGATGACGACGCCGAGGTGCTGGAGGCAATGGTCGAGATGCTGGAAGCGTCCGGCTATGCCGTTGCAGGCTTCAGCAGCACGGCGCCCGCCCTTTCATACCTGGAACATGGGGAGACGGCCGACCTGCTCATCACCGACCTGTCCATGCCGGACACCAATGGGCTGGTGCTGATCCAAGAAGCGCAGCGGTGCTGGCCGGGGCTGCCTGCGATCCTGCTGACCGGCTACAGCGGCGACGAGCTGGCGCCGGCTACCGCCTCCCTCACCGGCGGACGGCTGGTCGTGCTGCAGAAGCCGATCCGTCTTGGGGCGCTGCTCAAGCAGGTTGCAGCCCTGCTGGCCGAGTCGGGGGGGGCTGCGGCATGACGCCACGCCGGCGTGGGTCGCGTGCGCCGCTGTCGATGGCGATGCCGGGCTGCCCAAGGCGCAGCCGTCAGGAGCGCCTTCACTGCGCCGGCCCGGCGCGGCCTGCCAGCCCAGCACGCCCAGGCTTGACCCCAGCTCAGTCTGGAACATAAAGTGAACATCGAGGCTTGGGCCGCCTACACCCGGACTACGCCTTATAGATGGAATATTTGAGGAACAAAAGAGGTATATCATGCATGTGGTCCTCACCAGAACCGCTCTCGACTTGCCGCTCCCGCACCGCCACGTCCACGCTTCGCGCCCGGCGCGGCAAAGCATGCGGCGTGGGCTGAGGCTGCTCGGCGTGGCGGCACAAAGCGTGGCGTTCTTTGCCGTGCTGTGGCTGCTGGCCGCCGGGCCGGGCTTCCTGTCTGCGCGGGACAGCCTCGTGCCATCCGGGACGGATCGCCTGGCCCCTCACGCTTCCCGGTAGAGCAGCAGGATCGCGCCGACCAGCAGGAAGCAGGCCGGCCATGCCCAGCCTGCCATGCGCCGGACCGGCCCGTCGGCCCGCAATTCCAGCCATCGCGCCCAGCCCCCGCCGATCCCGGCCAGCGCCAGCGGCGTGTGCGACATCTCGATCAGCACCTGGTCCTTGACGTTGGAGATCGCGTGGCTGTGGGTCAGCAGCAGCGCCCCGCCTGCCGCGGTCAGCAGCGGGAACACCAGCGCCGCCCCGGGACGCCGCAGCCGCCCGGCGCGCACGCCCCACTCGAACAGCGCGAACGCCGCGATCAGCACGACGAAGGCGCGGTGCTGCAGCACCTCCACGTCGCGCAGGCTCTCGAAGAAGCCGACATTGCCCAACGGCCAGACTTCGGGGTCCGACCGCACGAGGAGGAACCCCGCCAAGCCCAGCAGCATCAGCGGCCAGTGCCGCGCCGCGCGCAGACCGGCATGCTGCAGCAACCCCAGGAGGCCTATGGCGAGGACGAACAGCCCGGCCCAATGGTGGTTGTACTCGCTCCAGGCGATGTCGGCGGCGTTGCGCGCCGACGGCACGCCCGACCCCGGCACCACCGCCGGCGGCGGCGCGGTGCGAGCGCGGGCGGCTTCCGCATCCAACCGCGCCTGCAACTGCGAAAGCGCCAGGCTGTCGTAATCCGGGGATGACAGGCGCGGCACGTGCGGCGTGTTGCGCTCGGCGATCTCGGCCCAGGACACCCGGTCCTGCGCAAGGTCCACTGCCGGCGGCACGGAGGTCAGGGACGCGGCGGCGAAGAAGATGCTGAAGCCGATGCCGACCTCCACCTCCGCGAAGCGACGCAGGCGCAGCACGGGGGTGGCGGGATCGGTCCGCAGCCGCTCGACCACCAGGAAGTTGCCGAGGCCCAGCAGCAGCAGGGCCGCGAACATGGCGGCCTTTGCCCCCACCATCACGCCGTAGGCGGTGCCGTAGGCCGCGCCCCAAGAGCCGATGTAGAACCACGCCATCGTCGCGGCCGACAGGAGGATGCAGGCGACGCCCGCCATGCTGATCCGGGAAAACCGCGCGCCCACCCGGCGGAACGCAGCCCCATCGTGCATCCGGCGCATCGCCACGATGAAGAAGGGAATGCCGCCGATCCAGACCGCGGCGCCCAGGAGGTGCAGCCCGGTCGCCGCCATCAGCACGGGGCCGTCGGCGAGCCGCGCGGCGGCGTGGGTCGTCATCACCGCCGCCGCCAGCACCACGGAGGACAGCCCCAGCAGCGCCGCTGCCGGCGCCGGTCGAGGCATCAGCAACACGATCCCCAGCGCCCCGGCCGCGGCGGCCTTGACCAAGCCGGCCACCGCGAACTGCGCCGTCACCGCTTCAAGGAAGCCCAGATCCACGCTGCCCATCAGCACGGCGACTTGCAGCGCGACAGCGAGCAGCTCGCAAGCTGCCAGGGCGATAGCGCTCCAGCCCGCGATGACGGCGGTGCGCCGGGCCAGCGCCGCGCCGTCCGGCAGCGTCGCCGCGAAGGGCCGGGCCAGGCCGAGCAGGAACAGCACTCCGCCCACCGCCATGCTTTGCGCGCCGACCGTCAGGCCGTGCAGGACGATGGACAGATAGCCGAACAGGTCGATCAGCAGCGCCACGTCACTGCGCCTGCACAGACTGCGCCTGCACAGACTGCGCCCGCACAGACTGCGCCTGCACAGACTGGGCCCGCACAGACTGCGCCTGCACAGACTGGGCCTGCACGGTGAGCGGCACCTCGCCCCGCGTGATGTGCCCGTCCACCGCCAGCACCTGCCAGCGCAGCACGCAGTCGCCGGGCAGGAGGTCGGAGGACGCCGCCATGGTGTCCGCCGGGCTGGCCGGGTCGAGCGCCAATACGCGCTCCGCCTGGCCGCTGCGCAGCGCCAGGCGGGAGCGCGCGTGGTCGATCCGGCTGTTGAAGCGCAGCCTGATCCCGGTCGGCCCCGGCGGCACGGCGGCGCGCGCCGCCGGCGCGCGGTGCCGGGGGGGGGCGTGGGGCGGGGCGCCCGCCGCGCCGGACCCAGCCGATGTCCCAAT
>CAXUIQ010000076.1:0-5623 GCA_964250815.1 uncultured Acetobacteraceae bacterium | reverse complement strand
GCGCGCGCCGCCGGCTCGCTGTCCAGGAGGATGGCATGGGCCGCGGCATGGTTTGGGAACAACCACCCGGCAGCAGCCGGGATGGCAAGCAAGAGCATGAGGCGCAACATGACATCGGAGATCCTTGGCTTGGCGGCGCAAGGCTCTGGCGCGGTGGCGCGAGGCTCGCCATGATCCCCGCCCCATGAGCAGAGTTTCGCCCGGCATGCGTGCCGACTACCGCCGCTTCCTCCCGATCACCACGCGCTGGATGGACAACGACGTGTTCGGGCACGTGAACAACGCGGCCTACTACAGCTTCTTCGACACGGCGGTTACGCACTTTTTGGTGCAGCACGGAATCCTGACCTGGCAGGGCGGCAGCCACCTGCTGGTGGTGGCCGAAAGCAGTTGCCGCTACCACGCCGAGACCGCGTTTCCCGACCGGCTCACCGCCGGGCTGCGGCTTGCAAGGATCGGCAGCAGCTCGATCCGGCACGAAGTCGCCGTGTTCCGGGAAGACGCGGACCTGGCCGCGGCGGAGGGGTACTTCGTTCACGTCTGCGTCGATGCGGCGACGCGGCGGCCCGCGCCGCTGCCGGACCGGTGGCGTCAGATCCTTGAGGCCGAGGCGCCGGGCGCATCCGGACGGGAGGACTAGCGATGGACATGGGTTTGCACGGCAAGCGCGCCCTGGTTTGCGCCGCGAGCAAGGGGCTGGGACGCGCCTGCGCCATGGCCTTGGCGCGGGAAGGCGTCGCGGTGACGATCACGGCGCGGACCTCCGGCGCGCTGGAGCGCACGGCGGACGAGATCCGCGCCGCCACGGGTGCCGCCGTGACGACGGCGGTCGGGGACATCGCGACGGAGGACGGACGCGCCGCAGCCCTCGCCGCCTGCCCCGATCCCGACATCCTGGTGAACAACGCCGGCGGCCCGCCGCCCGGCGATTTCCGCAACTGGGAACGCGAGGATTGGATCGCGGCGCTCGACGCCAACATGCTGACGCCCATCATGCTGATCCGCGCCGTGGTGGACGGCATGGCGGCGCGGCGGTTCGGCCGGATCGTCAACATCACCTCGGCCAGCGTGAAGTCGCCGATCCCGACGCTCGGCATGAGCAACGGGGCGCGGGCCGGGCTGACCGGGTTCGTGGGCGGCCTGGCCCGGCAGGTGGCGCGGCACAACGTCACGATCAACAACCTGCTGCCGGGTCCGTTCCTCACCGACCGGCTGCGCGCCAACGCCGCCGCGGCGGCGGCGCAGGCCGGGCGGACGGTGGACGAGCTGCTGCACGAGCGCGCCCGGCAGTCCCCCGCCGGCCGCGTCGGCGACCCCGCCGAGTTCGGCGACGCCTGCGTGTTCCTGTGCGCCGCGTCCTCCGGCTTCATCGTGGGGCAGAACCTGCTGCTGGACGGCGGCGCGTTCAACGCGACCATGGGGTAGCCGCGGGCCGGCACGGCGCATCGCGGCGTTGCGCCTGTGGGCCGGCGCGCATAGCGTTTGATCCTGCTGAGGCCGGGGGTTGGATGATGCGGACGCGCCTGTTCCTGAGCAGCTTGTGCATTGCCGCGCGCCTGCTGTCGGCTGCCCCGGCCTTGGCGCAAAAGGCGCAGGACACGTTGCGGATCGCATGGCGGGACGCGGTGCCGAACGTCGATCCCTACTACAACTCGCTCCGCACCGGGCTGGTGGTGGCGCACCAGGCCTGGGACACGCTGATCTACCGCGATCCCGAGACGCTCCAGCTCAAGCCGCTGCTGGCCACCTCCTGGCGCTACGCCGACGACACGACGATCGAGTTCGAGCTGCGCCCGGGCGTCAAGTTCCACGACGGCAGCCCGTTCACCGCGGCGGACGTGGTTTACACGGTCGAGGCCACCCTGTCCGACAAGCAGGTGGCGGTGCCCAGCAACTTCAGCTTCATCGCCGGTGCCGAGGCGATCGACGACCTGCACGTGCGCATCAAGTTGAAGCGCGTGTTCCCGGCGGCCCTCGAATACATCGCCATGGTGCTGCCCATCTACCCGAAGGCCTACCGCGAGCGGGTGGGGGCCGAGTATTCCAAGTCGCCGGTCGGCACCGGCCCGTACCGCATCACGGAGGTGGACGGCGCGAGCCAGATCGTGATGGACCGCAACGACAACTACTTCGACAGCCCAAAAGGCAAACCGGCGATCCGCCGCCTGGTCATCAAGGAAGTGGCGGACGCGACCGAGGAGATGTCGGCGATCCTGGGCAACCAGGCCGACTGGATCTGGATGTTCAGCCCGGACCAGATCGACAACTTCAACCGCATGCCGACCTTGCAGACGCTCCGCAGCGAGAGCATGCGGGTGGCTTACCTGAACATGGACAGCGCCGGGCGCACGGGGGCCGACAACCCGCTGACCAACGCCAAGGTGCGCCAGGCCATCCTCTACGCCCTGGACCGGCCGGCCATGGCCAAGCAGTTCATGCCCGGCGGCTCCCGCGTGCTGGACGCTCCCTGCTTCCCCACCCAGTTCGGCTGCGACCAGGCCATCGCCACCAAGTACGAGTACGACCCGGCCAAGGCCCGCGCGTTGCTGGCCGAGGCCGGCTATCCCCAGGGCTTCACGACCGAGATCGTCGGCTACCTGCTGCCGCAATGGCAAGGCGCCATCCAGAACTACCTCGCCGCCGTCGGCATCCAGGCGAAGGTCAGCCAGCTCCAGGCCGGCGCCGTGGTCCAGCGCAGCATCGAGGGCAAGAACCCGATGGAGCTGGGAAGCTGGGGCAGCTACTCGATCAACGACGCTTCCGCCTTCATGCCCCTGTTCTTCGGCGGCGGCGGGCAGGACTACGCCCGCGACCCCGAGCTGCAGGCCATGGTGGAGGCCGGCGACGGCAGCACCGATCCCGACAAGCGCCGCGCCGCCTACAGCGCCGCGATCAAGCGGATCACCGAGCGCGCCTACTACACGCCGCTGTTCACCTTCGTCACCAACTACGCGATGAGCCGCAGCCTGAGCTTCAAGGCGTTCGGCGACGAGTTGCCGCGGTTCTACCTCGCGAGCTGGAAGTAGCGCCGTTCCTTCGACGCGAGAACGCATGCCGGCCGGCAGCCATGAGGCGCGGCCCCCCGGGCTGCTGCATCACGGCGGAGTGCCGGGGCTATCCGATCAGCTTCCATTCCCCGCTCGGCAGCCGGCAAGCGTTCAGCACCCACGTCCGCTTCGACCCGGCTTTGTAATCGACCATGGAGCGCAGCGTCCGGCACGTCATCCCCCGTCTCTCGAAGGCCTTTTGGATGGTGAAGCTGCCGCTGTTGCCGGACACGGGATCGGCCCATGTCTCCGACGTGCCCACTTTCGCCTCGTCCGTGCGCAACAGCTTGCCGGCCGCTTGCACGCCCTGGTCGATGTCGGCCTTGGTCAACCTAGGGCCGGTGCGCAGGATGAACGGGTTGAACTGCGCGTGGGCGCTGCCGGACCAAAGACAGGCGGCGGCGATCCCGGCCAGCCCCACGGCCGCACGGCGGACGTGCCAAGCCGGCTTCGAGGCATCAAAGCGGCGGAACGGTTCCATGGTTTCAACTCCCACGCGGTTACGGAGGCGGCTTGGGACGCCTCGGAGGAGCTGGACAGCTCATTTCCCCTGCGCCACGTCCATGATCATCTGGGCGGACAAGTAAAGCCGCCGGGGAATGGCGTCGATGCGCACCCACTCGCCGACATTGGCATGAAATCCAAAGCCCGGCAGGCCCAACGCCTCGATGATCGGCTTGCCGCCCGCCATGGCATAGCCAGCATCCGTGCCGCCGCCCGTCGCCGGGATGACCACGATCTTCTGGCCAAGCGAGTCATAGATATCGACTGCATGCTGGATCAGCGCGCGGCTTTCCGCATCCGAGTTGAAGGGCGGCCGTCCCGGGTTGACCGTCACGCTGATCTCGGCGCCCGGCACGCGGGTTGTCAACGCACGTTCTTCCAGCTTTGCCGCGAGCGCGTCGAGGACGGCTTGCGCGGGGTAGCGCACGTCCGCATAGAGCGTCGCCTGGTCGGGCACGATGTTGTTGACGCTGCCCGCGTTGAGGCGGGTCCAGGTGAAGCGCAGGCCGCCCGGCCCTGCGTCCAGGTCCTGGGTGCGGAGCGCGAAATCCGCGGCTTCGATGAGGGCGTTCACGCCCAGCTCGGGGTTCGCCCCAGCGTGCGCGGCCAGGCCCTTCACCGACACGCTGACCGCGCCGATGCCGGAGGTGTTCATCACCATGACCTCCGGGTTGGCCAGCGTCGGCTCATAGGAGAACACGGCGTCGCTCGCCGCGGCCAGCGTGCTGATCAGCGCCTTGGACCCGGCGGAGCCCTGCTCCTCGTCCGTGTTGAACAGCACGGTGATGGTGCCGAAGCCCTTGAAGCCCACGGCCTACAGGGTGCGCAAGCTGTGCAGGATCACGGTGATGCCTGACTTGTCGTCGCCGATTCCGGGTCCGTAAGCCTTGTGCCGTCCACTCGCCAGGGCGTGCGCGCCAGCGTGCCCCGCGGATACACCGTGTCCATGTGCGCCATCAGCAACAAGTTGCGCCCGCCGCTGCCGCGTAGCTCGCCCACGACGTTGGAGCCGACGCCGCCGTCCGCAGGCTTATGCAGCGTGACCGAGGCGCCGAGCGCCCGGAGTTCACCCGCGAGCGCGTCCCCCAGTTCGGTCAGACCGACAGCGTCTCCTGTGCCGGTCTCGATTTTGACGATGCGCTCAAGCGTCTGCATCGCCCGCCCCTTTTCCGCGGCGGCGGCGTCCAGCAGGGCCGGGTCGGCTTCACGATCATTGGGAACAACGCTGGACTGGAAGCCGGCAAGCGGAGCCTCGTCGAACGGCAGTTCTGCATGGGCTGCCGCCCCGATCAGAAGCGCAGCAGACAGGAGGGCGAGCCAGGGAACCGGTGCGTTCATGGCCAGGAAATCCCGCGCCACTCAGACCAGACCGGATGTGATCTTGTTACCTGCGACGGGCACCGTCAACTTGGCTGGCGCGAGATGCGGCTGAGCCAGCGCAGGAGAAACCGCCTCGTCAAACGAGCCTATGAACCAGGCCGCATTGCGGCAAGCAGGAACCCGGGCCAGGATGCGGCCATGCTGCCTCCCGTCCTGGCCATCGCCGCCATCGCCTCCTGCTGCGCTGTGGCGGAGCCGCTGCGCCCGCCGGTGGAGCCGGCCTGCATCTCCTCCCCGTTCGGCTGGCGCCACGCGGTCGGGCCGCACGCCCCGGCCGCGTTCCACAACGGCATCGACCTGCCGGCGCCGGCCGGCGCGCTGGTGCATGCGGCGGCAGCCGGCACGGTGCTGCGCATCAAGCGCCAGGGGCTTGGCGGCGTCACCGTGCATGTCGGCCATCCCGACGGCAGCACGACGCTCTACGCCCACCTCGGCAACCTGGTGCCCGCCATTGCCGAGGGAAAGCGCGGCGTGGCCGCCGGCGAGCCTTTGGGGCACGTCGCCCGCACCGGCGTGACCTACGGCACCCACCTGTTCTTCGCCGTGCTTCACGGCGGCGCGGCGGTCGATCCGGAACCCTTGCTGGGCGTGCCGCGATGCCGGTGAAGCGTCCGGCGAGCGACCACTTCGACGGCGAGCGCTTCTTCAACCCCGGCGCGTCCCAAGCCCGGGGCCTGGGCGCCGTGCTGCGC
>CAXUIQ010000075.1:1418-11115 GCA_964250815.1 uncultured Acetobacteraceae bacterium | reverse complement strand
GACAGCGACAGCCGGGCCAGCGGGTCCTCCTCCAGCGCATCGGCGCCGCATTGCAGGAACACCGCCTGCGGCCGGTGCGCGGCGATCAGCGGCAGGATCGCGTGGTGGAGCAGCCAGGCCATTTCGCTGTCGTTGAACCCCTGGGGCACCGGCAGGTTGCGCGCCGCCCCGCCGGCGCGGTCGGTAGCCAGCCCCGTGCCCGGCCACCGCCCGGCCTCGTGCACGCTGATTGTCAGCACGCGCGGGTCGTCGTGGAAGGCGTCCTGCACCCCGTCGCCATGGTGCGCGTCGATGTCGAGGTAGGCGATCCGCTCAAGCCCCTGGTCGAGCCAGGCGAGGATGCCCAGCACCGGGTCGTTCAGGTAGCAGAAGCCGCTGGCGCGGTCGGGCCGCCCGTGGTGCGTGCCGCCGCCGGGGCAGTGCACGGTGCCGCCCGCCGCGGTGAGCGCCGCGGACAGCATGACGCCGCCGGCAGAGGTCATGGGACGGCGGTAGATCTCCGCGTACACCGGGTTGCCCTCCGCGCCGATGCGGTAGCGGGCGCGGTCCTCCTCCGACACCGCCTGCGCCGCCTCCGCCCGCGCCAGGGCGGCGACGTAGTCGGGGGCGTGGAACCGGGTCACGGCGGCGAGGTCGGCCATCGGCGCCGTGATGAACACGTCGTCCGGCAGCCAGCCCATTGCCCGGCACAGGTCGGTGCAGGTCGTCACCCGCGGGATCGCCAGCGGGTGGGTCGGGCCGTAGGTCGAGCGCCGGTAGATCTCGCTTCCCACATAGACCGGGCGTGGAAGAGGGGCCGGGCGCGGCAGCGGCGACGGGCGGCGCCGCGGGTCGTGCAGCACGCTCAGTCCCGCTGCGGCATGCCGTGCGGCACGACGGTGCTGACGATGCTGCGGTCCAGCGCCTCGTAGCCGGCGTAGTCGATGGTGGCATACAGCTCGGCCCGGGTCTGCATCCGGTCGATCACGTTGTGCGTGCCGCCGTCGCGGCGGATCGCCGCATACAGGGCCTCCGACGCCTTGGCCGCGACGCGCATGGAGCTGACGGGCCAGATCACCATGCGGTAGCCCATGGCCTCGAACTCGGCGGCGGTGAAGAACGGGGTGCGGCCGAACTCCGTCATGTTGGCGAGCAGCGGCACCCCGGGCATCCGGCGGGCGAACTCGCGGAACATCTCCGCATCGTGCAGCGCTTCGGGGAAGATCGCGTCGGCGCCGGCCTCCATGTAGAGCTTGGCGCGGGCCACGGCGCCGTCCATGCCCTCGCTCGCGGCGGCGTCGGTGCGGGCCAGGATGTAAAGGTGCCGCCGCGCCTTGCGGGCCGCCGCGACCTTGGCGGCCATGTCCCGCGGGTCCGCGAGCTTCTTGTCGTTCAGGTGCCCGCACTTCTTCGGCAGCAACTGGGCCTCGATGTGGACGGCGCCGGCGCCGGCGTCCTCGAAGCTGCGCACCATGCTCATGACGTTCAGCGCCTCGCCGTAGCCGGTGTCGCCATCGACCAGCACCGGCAGCGCGCTGGCCCGGGAAACCTGGCGCACGAAGAAGCACACCTCATCGACCGTGATCATGCCGAGGTCCGGCAGGCCCATGCTGGCGGTCATGGCGGCGCCCGACAAATAGAGCGCCTCGAACCCCGCCGCCTTGGCCTGCAACGCCGCCATGCCGTTGTGCGCGCCCGGAACCTGCACGATGCCGCCGCGCTCGACGAGCGCGCGGAACCGATGGCCGGCAGGCTCGGTTGGAATGTCGGCGGCGACCAGGTAGGACATCGGGAAGGCTCCGGGCTTGGGGTGGCGGCCGGTTTACCAGGTCCGCCCGCGCACGTCAGGTGGGGTCGGTTGCACGGCGGGCACCCTGCCAGTAACGTCCGGCCCACTGAACGAGGTGACGACATGGACATGACAGGCGAGCGGCGCATCCCCGCCCCGCGGCAGAAGGTGTGGGACGCGCTGAACGACCCTGAAGTCTTGAAGGCCTGCATTCCCGGCTGCGAAAGCCTGGAAAAGACCTCGGACACCGACCTGAAGGCGACGGCCGCGGTGAAGATCGGCCCGATCGCCGCACGCTTCACCGGCAAGGTGCAGCTCACCGACCTCCATCCGCCCGAAAGCTACCGCATCAGCGGCGAGGGCCAGGGCGGGGTCGCCGGGTTCGCCAAGGGGGGCGCCAACGTGCGCCTGTCCGACGACGGCGCGGACACGCTGCTGCAGTACGACGTGAAGGCGCAGGTCGGCGGCAAGATCGCCCAGCTCGGCGCGCGGCTGATCGACGCCACCAGCAAGCAGATGGCCGACATGTTCTTCGACCGCTTCACGGCGTCGGTCGCCAGCCCGGCGCCGGACGCCCCTGCCATGGCGGCTGAGCCGGTCCCTGCGAACGCGCTGCCTCCCCCGGGGCCGGACGCGCTGGCGGCCGTGGAAGCGCCCCAGCCGGCCGTGGAGCGCGCGCGGGCAAGGAAGGTCGCGGCTTCCGCGGCGGAAGCGGCGCCGCAAACGCCGTTGTCCCAGAGCATCGCGACCCCCACCGGCCCGGGCGAGGCGCCGGAGCTGCAGCCGCCGCTGCACCTGCCGAAGTCGGCCCCTGCCGCCATCAGCATCTTCTCGCTGATCCCCAAGGAGCCGTTCGGCTTCCCGCGCATCGCATTCGTCGGCGCGGCGCTGTATCTCATCATCTTCGTGATGATTTTCAAAAGCTACGTCTTTGGCTGACGGGCACATGGCCGGGCTGCCCGGCACCGTCGCGGACACCGCCGCCCTGCTTGCCGCCGGCGGCTACATCGCCGACACGGGCCTTGCGACCACGGTCCACCTGGCGCTGGCCATGCGCCGCCCGCTGTTCCTGGAAGGCGAGCCGGGCACCGGCAAGACCGAGATCGCCAAGGTCCTGGCCGCCGGGCTGGGCCGGCGGCTGGTGCGGCTGCAATGCTACGACGGCATGGACCTGTCGGCGGCGGCCTACGAATGGGACCACGCGCGCCAGTTGATGGCGATCCGCCTGGCCGAAGCCGGGGGCGACCGCGACCAGGACCGCCTGGCGAAGAGCATCTTCTCCCGCCCGTTCCTGCAAGCGCGGCCGCTGCTCTCCGCCATCGACCCGGACCAGCCGCCCGCCGTGCTGCTGATCGACGAGCTGGACCGCGCCGACGAGCCGTTCGAGGCGTTCCTGCTGGAGCTTCTGGCCGACTTCCAGATCACCGTGCCGGAATACGGCACCGTCCGCGCCGCGGTGCCCCCCGTGGTCGTGCTGACCAGCAACCGGACGCGCGAGGTCCACGACGCGATCCGCCGCCGCTGCCTGTATCAATGGGTGGACTACCCCACCGCGTCGCGCGAGCGCGCGATCCTGGCCGCCAAGGCGCCGGGCCTGCCTTGGCGGCTGTCGCAGGAAGTGGTGGCCTTCGTGCAGCGGCTGCGCGAGGCCGACCTGTTCAAGCTGCCGGGCGTCGCCGAGACCATCGACTGGGCGGGCGCGCTGCAATACCTGGACCAGCAGGAGCTGAGCGCCGAGGCCGTCGATGAAACCCTGGGCGTCCTGCTGAAGTACCAGGACGACATCGCCAAGGTGCGCGGCGAGGAAGCCGGACGCCTGATCGCGGAAGCGAAGTCGAGGACCCAGCCGCCCCTATGACCGCCGCCGCCGGCCTGCTGGGCGCGAACGTGATGCACTTCGCCCGCCTGCTGCGGCGGGCCGGGCTGCCGGTCGGCCCGGCCGAGGTGATCGCCGCCGGGCAGGCTTTGGAGCAGGTCGATCTGGGCGAGCGTTCCCAGGTCCGTGCGGCGCTGCGCGGCCTGATGGTGCACCGGCACGAGCATGTCGAGCTGTTCGACCACGCCTTCGACCTGTTCTGGCGCGACCCCAACGCCGGGCAGCTTGCCGCCGCCCTCGCCCTGTTGGAGGGCGGCAGCCCGCCCCCCGAGCAGAAGCCGCAGCCCGGCGCGCGCCGCATCGCCGAGGCGATGGCGCCAAAGCGCGCGGAGCCGCCCAAGGCCGAGGACGCGCCCCCCGAACTCGACGCCGCCATGACGGTGAGCGAGCGGGAACAGCTCGGCCGCATGGACTTCGAGCAGATGAGCGCCGAGCAGGTCGCCCGCGCCAAGGCCGAAATCCGGCGGCTTTCCCTGCCCCTCGACCTGCGCCGAACCCGGCGGCTGCGCCCCGACGCGCACGGGCCGCGCATCGACCTCGCAGCCACGCTGCGCCGCAGCCTGCGCCGGGGCGGGGAGATGGTGGACCTGTCCCGCAGCGCCCGCGTGGTCCGCCCGCCGCCGCTGGTGGTGCTATGCGACATCTCCGGCAGCATGGCGCGCTACGCGCAGGTGTTGTTGCACTTCCTCCATGCGGTGGCGAACGACCGGGACCGGGTGCACGTGTTCCTGTTCGGCACCCGTCTGTCCAACATCACCCGGCAACTGCGCTTCCGCGATCCCGAGGTGGCCTTCCAGATGGTCGCCCATGCGGTGCCCGACTGGTCCGGCGGCACCCGAATCGGCGAAGCGCTGGCCAAGTTCAACCAGCGCTGGGCGCGGCGCGTGCTGGGCCAGGGCGCCGTGGTGCTGCTGGTCACGGACGGCCTGGACCGCGACGGCGCCGCGGGCCTGGCGGAGAACATGGACCGCCTGCACCGCTCCTGCCGCCGGCTGATCTGGCTGAACCCGCTGTTGCGCTGGGACGGGTTCCAGCCCAAATCCGCCGGCATCCGGGCGATGCTGCCGCACGTGGACGAGTTCCGGACGGTCCACAGCCTCGACAGCCTGCGCGACCTGGTGGATCTGCTGTCCCGCCCGGCCCCGCCGCGCGGGGGCGAACTCAGGAAGATTGCATGAGCATGGGGAGAGCTGCATGACCGAGGCCGAAGACGTGCTGGGCGCCGCGAGCGCGTGGTCCAAAGCGGGCGAGCAGGTGGCGATTGCGACCGTGACGGAAACCTGGGGCAGCTCGCCCCGCCCGCCCGGCAGCCAGATGGCGGTGACGGCGAGCGGGCGCATGGCCGGCTCGGTGAGCGGCGGCTGCATCGAGGGCGCGGTGGCGGACGCCGCCCGCCGCACCATGGAGACCGGCACGCCGCAACTGCTGGACTTCGGCGTGACCGACGAGCGCGCCTGGGAAGTGGGCCTGGCCTGTGGCGGCAAGCTCAAGGTGTTCGTCGAGCGCCTGGGATGACGCCCGACCTGCTGGCCCGGCTGGAGCAGGCGCGGGCGGCGCAACGTCCGGTCGTGCTGGCGACGCGGCTGCCATCCGGCGAGCAACTCCTGCTGCCGGATGACGAGGCGCCGACCGGGCTGTCCGCAGCGGCGGAAGCGGCGCTGCAAGCGGACCGCAGCCAGACCGCCGAAGCGGATGGCGCGCAATGGTTCCTCCACGCCTACAACCCGCCGCTGCGCTTGGTGGTCGTGGGCGCGGTGCATATCGCGCAAGCCTTGGTTCCGATGGCGGCCGGCTTGGGCTACGGGGTGACGGTGGCCGACCCGCGCCGGGCGTTTGCCAGCGACGAGCGGTTCCCCGGCGTGGCCGTCAGCACGGACTGGCCGGACGAGGCGCTGGACGCGCTGCGGCCCGACACCCGCACCGCCATCGTGACCCTGACCCATGACCCCAAGCTCGACGACCCGGCGCTGGACCGGGCGCTGCGGTCGCAGGCGTTCTACGTGGGGGCGCTCGGCTCGCGGAAGACGCACGCGGCCCGGCTCGGCCGGCTGCGGGCGCTGGGCCACGACGAAGCGGCGCTGGCGCGCATCCGCGGACCCGTGGGCCTCGACATCGGAGCGGTGACGGCGCCGGAGATCGCCTTGTCGATCATGGCGCAGATCGTCGCGGTCCGGCGCGGGGCGGCGCCCGTCGGGTGATCTTCGGCCCGGTTGCGCTTGCAGACGCCTTGGGGGCGGTGCTCGCCCATACGCAGCGCCTGTCGGGCGCCGTGCTGCGGAAGGGCGCAGTGCTGGACGCGGCGGCGGTCGAGGCATTGCGCAACGCCGGCATCGACGCCGTGATCGCCGCCCGGCTGGAGCCTGGCGACGTGGCGGAGGACGCCGCCGCGGCCCGGCTGGCGCAGGCCTTGGCGTCGCCCATGCTCACCGCGTCGCGCGCCAGCACGGGCCGGGTCAACCTGGTCGCGGAGATGCCGGGCCTGCTGCGGGTGGACCGGGACCGGCTCGACGCGGTGAACGCGGTGGACGAGGCGCTGACGGTCGGCACCCTGCCCGACGCCGCCCCGGTCGCGGCGCGGGAGATGGTGGCCACCATCAAGGTCATCCCCTTCGCCGTGGCCGAAGCCGGGTTGGCCGAGGCGGAGCGCGTCGCCCGGCAGCGCCCGGTGCTGAGCCTCCACCCGTTCCGCCCGCTCCGCGTCGGCCTGGTGATGACCAGCCTGCCGGGCATGAAGCACAGCATCCTGGCCGGCACCGCGGAAGCGACGGCGGCGCGCGTCGCCGGCCTGACCGGCACGTTGCTGCCCCCGTTGGAGTGCGCCCATGCGGAGGCGCCCATCGCCGAGGGGCTGCGCACGCTGATGGCGCAGGGCGCGGACATCCTCCTGGTCGCTGGCGCCAGCGCCGTCGTGGACCGGCGCGATGTCGGCCCGGCGGGCATCGTGGCGGCCGGGGGCGAAATCCTGCACTTCGGCATGCCGGTCGATCCCGGCAACCTGATCTGCCTGGGGCGCGTCGGGGAGCGCCCGGCCTTGGTGCTGCCGGGCTGCGCGCGCAGCCCCAAGCTGAACGGCATCGACTGGGTGCTGTCGCGCTTGTTCGCCGGGCAACCCACGGATGCCGCGGTGATCGCCGGCATGGGGATGGGCGGGCTGCTGAAGGACTCCGGCGCCCGCCCGCTGCACCGCGCCAAGGCCGTGGCGTCCGCCGCTGCCGCGGCGCCCGCCGCCGTGGCGCCGCCGAGGGTAGCCGGCATCGTGCTGGCCGCCGGGCGGTCCAGCCGCATGGCGCCGCACAACAAGCTCTTGGTGCCGGACCGCTCCGGGCGGCCGATGGTGGCGCGGGTGGTGGACAACCTGCTGTCGAGCGCCGCGCGCCCGGTGATCGTGGTGACGGGGCACCGGGCGGAGGAGGTCCGCGCCGCCGTCGCGGGCCGCCCGGTGCAGGTGGTGCATGCGGCAGACTACGCGGACGGGCTTTCGGCCAGCCTGCGCGCCGGGATCGCGGCGGTGCCGGGCATGGCGTCCGCGGCCCTGGTCTGCCTGGGCGACATGCCGCTGGTCACGGGACGGATGATCGACCGGCTGATCGAGGCCTACGACCCCGACGAGGGCCGGTCCGTCGTGGCGCCGACCTGCCGCGGCAAGATTGGCAATCCGATTTTGTGGGACCGGCGCTTTTTCCCGGACATCGCGGGTTTGGTGGGCGACGTGGGCGCGCGGGCTTTGCTGGAGCGCCACGGCGACTACGTGGCGCAGGTCGAGATGGACAGCGACGCCGTGCTGCGCGACTTCGACACCGTGGAGTCGCTGGCGACGCTGCCGCCGCATCTCCGGCCGGAGGACTAGGCTAGGGCGGACGCGACCCAGGCCGCCCAGGCCAGCGCCTCGCGGTCCCGCCCGCGGGGAGCGACGACCTGCACGCCGAGCGGCATGCCGTTGGGGCCGACGCCCGCCGGCACGGTCACGCACGGCACGTGCAAGCTGGTCCAGGTGAAGTTGAACGCCGCGTCGCCGGTCCAGCCCAGCCCGACCGGCGCTTCCCCCGGGGCGGCAGGCGTCACCAGGATGTCGAGGCCGTCCATCATGTCCTCGAAGCCCTGCTGCAGGAAGCGGAACAGCGCCCGGCTCTCGACCATCGCCGCCTCGGGCTGCGCCAGGCCCCATTCCAGCCGGTCGAGGAGCACGGGGCTGATCTCCTCGCGGGCGTTGCACATCTCCCAGCCCAGGGCGCGGGCGCTCTCGTGGTGCATGATCACGGAGTGGGCGGCTTCCAGCGCGTCGAAGGCGGGCGGCAACCCGAAGTCCCGCACGCTGGCGCCGGCACGGGCCAGCGGACCGGCGATCCCTTCGAGCAACGCAACCGTTTCCGGCGCGGCCCGGTCCCACTGGGGCGAGCGGCACAGGCCGATGCGCGGGGCGGAGGACGGACGGGCCTCGGGGTCGCCCAGGTCGATGCCGGACACCGCGCCCGCGAACAGCGCGCAGTCGGCGACGCTGCGGGCCATGACGCCCACGGTGTCCAATCCGTCCGACATCAGCTTCATGCCCGTCCGGTTGATCAGGCCGAAGCTCGGCTTGTAGCCGACCACGCCGCAGAACGCGGCCGGGCGGATCACGCTGCCGGCGGTCTGGGTGCCGAAGGCCAGCGGGAAGAACCCGGCCGCGACGCCCGCCGCCGAGCCGCTGCTGGACCCGCCGGGCGTCCGGCTGGGGTCGTGCGGGTTGGTCGTCGGGCCGGGCGCGCGGTAGGCAAATTCCGTGGTCACGGTCTTGCCGAGCACCACGGCGCCGGCGGCCTTGGCCCAGGCGACGCAGGCGGCATCGGCCCGCGGGCGGTGCCCGCGCCAGATCGGCGAGTTGTACTCGCTCGGCATGTCGGCGGTGTCGATCACGTCCTTCACGCCGACCGGCAGGCCGTGCAGCGGCCCCGGAGTCGGCACGGCGGCGCGGGCCTGCGCGGGATCGACACGGGCCATGGCCTGCACCACGGCCTCCCGCGCGGCCAAGCGGCCGAGGCAGGCTTCCATCAGCGCCGCGGGCGCCAAGGCGCCGCTGCGCATGGCCCGGGCGGCTTCTGTCGCGGTCAGCGCGGCGGGGTCGGCCATGATTCCTCCGGTGTTCTGCTCCTCCAGGCTGGCGCATCCGAGCGCGCGGGTCCATTTCTATCGCGTGATGCAGCACGCTCCCGCCCCCATCAAGGTCGGCCGCACCCGGGACGGCACGGTGGCCTACTTCGTGGACCTCCCGCCCGAGGCATTGCCCCCGGTGCTCGGGCGCGACCTGGCGGCGGCTTGGGACGCGGCGCGGGACGCCGCGGCGGACGCGGCCTGGGGCGCCGCCCGGCTGTTCCGGTTCCGCCGTCCGGACGGCAGCGTGACCGACCTCGTGCTGTCGGACGAGGACGCGCTGTGCTGGGCCGGCGCCGTGGACGGGACGGTGGGGATGCAGACCAGCTACGGCCTGTCGCTGTGCCTGCGACTGCTGGCGCTGGTGGACCTGCTGGCGCGGGCGTCCTGGACGGCGGACCTGTTCCGGATCGGCCGCGCCGGCGCGGCGCTGCACCCGGCCCTGCTCAGCGCCGCCGCGACGGCGCAGTTGACGTGCGACGCGCGGTTCGACGAGACCGGGTTCCGCGCCAGGCTGGCCGGCCTGGCCGGCCCGATCCCCTCCACAGGAGCGCTCGCATGAGCTTGATCCCGATTGGCGTTTTCCGCGGAAAGCTGGCCCTCGCGGCCGTTGCCGTCGCGCTGCCGATGCTGGCGGCCGGCTGCCAATCGCCTACGCCGCGGTCCCGGGCCGACGCCGCGTCCGCGGCGGCATGCCGGGCAGAGGCGGACCGCGTCTATGCCGCGCAGAACCGCGCCGACCTGTCGCAGCGCGACCAGCGGGACACGCCGTTCGCCAGCAGCTATGTCTCGGGCATCACGTCCCGCGGCTTGGGCACGCGGTTCGGCTTCGACAACCAGGTGTCCTCCTGCGTCAGCAATTCCAGCAGCCCGGGCGCTGCTGGGGCGTCGGTCGATCCCGGCACGGGGCCGACCTTCAACCCGGT
>CAXUIQ010000075.1:0-1408 GCA_964250815.1 uncultured Acetobacteraceae bacterium | reverse complement strand
ACGTCGCACTGATCCCCGTCGTTGCCGGACGGCGGCACGGGCCGTAAACCTGCCCGTCCCTGATCAACTTCCGCCCGATCTTTGGCCTTCAAAGGAGCCGCCGCATGAGCAAGATCATCCGCACCGAGCCGAACAAGGTGCTGGCCAAGGCCGTGGAATACCACGGCTTCGTTTACTGCCAAGGCGTGACCGCGCCGGACCTGAGCCAGGACATCACCGGGCAGACCGGGCAGGTACTGGCCGAGATCGACGCCATCCTGGAAACCCACGGCACCGACAAGACCCGGCTGCTGCAAGCGCAGATCTGGCTCAAGGACATCCGCGACCGCGAGGCGATGAACGCCGTCTGGTCCGCCTGGCTGCCTGAAGGCGGCGCGCCGGCCCGCGCCTGCGTCCAAGCGCACATGGCCGACCCGCGGCACCTGGTCGAGATCATGGTTACGACATGTAAATAACCTGGCGTTGCCAGACCAGATGGCCGCAGACTGTCGAGTCGGGCGAACATATTGCCGTAACACCCGAGGCATGGCTGATTAAGCTCGTTGGTGCTGCTCGGTCACGCAACGTTCTACTTCCCCAGGACATGCTGGCGGAAAGCTTTTATTAGGACCAAAGTCCTTCACAACGCGGTTGTCCACAGCCCGTTTTGCTGAAATCCTGCAACCGATGCAACTTTCCGCCCTGGCGGGTTGTCAGGTTTCGTCCGCTGCCGCTAACCAAAGTTCACAAACGAACAGCTTTTGGCGAGCGTGAGGACAAGGCATGGCGACACCGACCAGCGGACGATGGGCAGCCGTGGGCATTCTTCTGGCATTGTCCGCCCCTTTGGGCACCCGCTCGGCCGAGGCGGCGCAGGATTGGTTCAGCTACGCGGACGCGCTCAGCGCCAGATCCGTGCGGACCGGCGTGGCGGCGCACGGGAGCCGCGGCCCGCGCTTTCCTGCCGCACGCTATGCCCGGGGCGGCGGCACGTTGCAGTGCGTGCCGTTTGCGCGCGAGAAGTCCGGGATCGAGCTGGTCGGCAACGCCGTGACCTGGTGGAACAAGGCCGCCGGGACGTATGAGCGCGGCAGCCGGCCCGAGGTGGGCGCCGTGCTGAGCTTCCGCGCCACCGGCCGGATGAGCCTGGGCCATGTCGCCGTCGTGTCCAAGGTGATCGACAGCCGCAACGTGCAGATCGACCATGCGAACTGGTCGAGCCGCGGCGCCATCAGCCGGAACATCGGCGTGATCGACGTGTCGCCGAACAACGACTGGACGGCCGTGCGGGTCGCCCTGGCCCGGGGCGACGAGTATGGCAGCGTGTATCCGACCCACGGCTTCATCTACGACCGCCCGGACCGCGGCACCATGGTTGCCAACGCCGGCGCCGCGCCGTCCCCGGTGCCGTCCGCCGCAAGCGCCGAAG
>CAXUIQ010000074.1:0-11324 GCA_964250815.1 uncultured Acetobacteraceae bacterium | reverse complement strand
GGCAAGGCGCGCGAGGTGCCGGAGGCGATCCGCAAGGCGACCGAGCGGGCCAAGAAGAAGATGATTCGGGTGCCGATGAAAGAAGGCCGCACCTTGCACCACGATGTGGAGGGCACCTTCGGCGCCGGGCACGTGGTCCTTCGTTCCTGCACCGCCGGCACTGGCATCATCGCCGGCGGGCCGATGCGCGCGGTGTTCGAGACGCTCGGCATCGGTGATGTGGTGGCGAAGTCGCTTGGCAGCCGCAACCCGCACAACATGGTCAAAGCCACCTTCGCCGCCTTGGAGCGGTGCGGAAGTCCGCGCAGCGTGGCGGCCCGGCGCGGCAAGAAGGTGTCCGACATCCTCGGTCGGCGCGACACGGCGCAGGAGACCGTCGATGTCTGATCCCGGGACGCCGAAGAAGGCCACCGTCCGGTTCACGCAGGTCGCGTCCGGCCTGGGCCGCAAAAAGGACCAGATCGAAACGTTGAAGGGCCTCGGCCTTGGCAAGTTGCGGCGCACACGGGAGCTTGAGGACACGCCTTCCGTGCGTGGCATGCTCCGCAAGGTCGCGCACCTGGTGCGGGTGGAGGAGTAGCCATGAAGCTGAACGAGATACGCGACAACCCGGGTGCCCGCCTCAAGTCGAAGCGGCTTGGCCGAGGCATCGGGTCCGGCAAGGGCAAGACATCCGGCAAGGGCGTCAAGGGCCAGAAGGCGCGGGAGGGCGTAGCGCTGAATGGGTTCGAAGGTGGTCAGTTGCCGATTTACCGGCGCCTGCCGAAGCGCGGGTTCCACAACATGTTCCGCAAGGAGTATGCGCCGGTCAACCTGGGTGCGATCGAGAAGGCCTTGGCCTCCGGGCGGCTTGCCGCCGGCCAGCCGATCACCCCGGAAACGCTGGAAATGGCCGGCCTCGCGCGTTTGAACAAGGTGGACGGTGTGCGGCTTCTCGCCACCGGCACGGTGACGCGGCCCATCGCTATCACTGTGTCGGGCGCGTCGGCGGCTGCCGTGGCCGCGGTCGAGGCTGCCGGCGGCACCGTCACGCTTCTGCGTCCAGCGGCGGAGCCGCCCGCCAATCCATCGCCCTAGAAGTTGTTCGATGAAGGCTTGCTTCCCTAAGCCGGCCGGCTGCACAGTTTGGTCAATGGTGGTGCCCCGGCCCTGCTAGGGTCCGTCGCGGGCACCGCGACTGCATAAAGGGGGACGGTCCATGGCCTCAGCGGCCGAGCAACTCGCGGCAAACCTCAATCTCGGCACGCTCGGGAAAGCAACCGAGCTCAAGTCGCGCATCTGGTTCACCCTGGGCGCCTTGCTGGTCTATCGCATCGGAACCTACATCCCGGTGCCGGGCGTCGATGCTTCGGTGATGGGCAACATGCTGGCCCAGAATGGCGGTGGCATCCTGGGCATGTTCGACATGTTCAGCGGTGGCGCCTTGGGCCGCATGACCGTGTTCGCCCTCAACATCATGCCTTACATCAGCGCCAGCATCATCGTCCAGTTGATGTCCGCCGCGGTGCCGTCGCTTGAGACTCTCAAGAAGGAGGGGGAGAGCGGGCGCAAGAAGCTCAACCAATACACCCGTTACCTGACGGTGCTGATCGCCCTGGTGCAGTCCTATGGGATCGCCGTCGGGCTGGAGTCGATGCACAACAACTTCGGTTCCGCCGTGGTCGATCCCGGCATGTTCTTCCGTACGTCCTGCGTCATCACTCTGGTAGGCGGGACGATGTTCCTGATGTGGCTGGGCGAGCAGATCACGGCCCGCGGCGTCGGCAATGGCACGAGCCTGATCATCTTCGCCGGCATCGTCGCCAACCTGCCGCACGCCCTGGCCAATTTGCTGGAGCTTGGGCGGACAGGCGCCTTGTCCCCGGTGTTCATCCTGGCTTTCATGGTCATCGCCGTGGCGGTGATCGCCTTCGTGGTGTTCATGGAGCGGGCGCAGCGCCGGGTGAGCATCCAGTATCCCAAGCGCCAGGTCGGGCAGCGGATGTTTGGCGGCGACAGCACGCACATGCCGCTCAAGGTGAACACCGCTGGGGTGATCCCGCCGATTTTCGCGAGTTCGATCCTGCTGATCCCGGCGACCATCGCCGGGTTCTCGCAGAGCAGCCCCAATTCCTGGCTGGCCTGGATCGGGCAAAGGCTGGGCCATGGCGAGCCGCTCTACATGCTCGCCTACGCCGGCATGATCATCTTCTTCTCGTACTTCTATACGGCTGTGGTGTTCAATCCGCAGGAAACAGCAGACAACTTGAAGAAGTATGGCGGGTTCATCCCAGGCATCCGTCCTGGCGCGAACACCGCGGACTACTTCGACACAATCCTTGCCCGGCTGACCACGGTGGGCGCGCTTTATCTCTGTGTCGTCTGCATGCTGCCGGAAATCCTCATCAGCCGCTACGGCGTGCCGTTCTACTTCGGGGGCACGAGCCTGATGATCATCGTCTCAGTGACCATGGATACGGTCACGCAGATCCAGTCGCACCTGCTGGCCCACCAGTATGAGGGATTGATCCGCAAATCCCGGGTCAAGGGCCGTGCCCGATGAACCTGATCCTTTTGGGACCGCCTGGCGCGGGCAAGGGAACCCAGGCGAAGCGGCTGGAGCAGCGGCACGGCATTGCCCAAATCTCGACAGGCGACATGCTGCGCGCCGAGGTAAAGGCCGGCACCGAAATCGGGCAGCGCGCAAAGGCGGTCATGGAGTCCGGGCAGCTCGTTTCGGATGACCTGATCATCGCGATGTTGGAAAAGCGCATTCAGCAGCCGGATGCGGCGCGTGGCTTCATCCTCGACGGCTTTCCGCGCACGGTGCCCCAGGCCGACGCGCTGGACGCGATGCTGGACCGGACCGATGCCGGCATCGATGCGGTGATCGAACTGAAGGTGGACGACAACGCCCTGACGGACCGGATCGCCGGGCGGTTCACCTGCGCCAAATGCGGCGCAGGCTATCACGACAATTTCCAAACACCACGAGTGGAAGGCACATGCGACGTGTGCGGCGGGCATGAGTTCGTGCGCCGCGCGGACGACCGGCGCGAGACCGTTGCCGCCCGGCTCGATGCCTATCACACGCAGACCGCGCCGATCCTGCCGCACTACCGTACTACAGGACGCCTTGTGACCCTGGACGGCATGGCGGATGTGGACACGGTTTCGCAGGAGATTGAGGCCGTGCTGGCGCGGATTGCCGATCGAGTCATCACGACAAATTGATGTTGACGCATTGACTTGCGCCGACTGGTGCGTATATCACCGTGTCGCGCCTTGCAGCAGTCGCAGCAGGTGATTTTCTGTTTCCTGGGCCGTCAGCGTGAAAGCGAGCAGCGCCTATCGAGGATCAAGCTCCGCGCGGCGCGCTGGCTGGTTTCGGGATGATGAGGAGTGGTTGGCTTGGCTCGTATTGCCGGTGTGAATATTCCAACGAACAAGCGCGTGCTGATCAGCTTGCGTTACATCTACGGCATCGGTCCGTCGAATGCAGCCGACATCTGCAAGCAGCTTAGCATTCCCGACGATCGGCGGGTCAACCAATTGTCGGATGACGAGGTGCTGCGCATCCGCGAATTGATCGACCGTGATTACCGCGTCGAAGGCGACCTACGGCGCGAGGTTGCAATGAACATCAAGCGCCTGATGGACCTTGGGTGCTACCGCGGCCTGCGGCATCGCCGTGGCTTGCCCGTGCATGGGCAGCGCACCCATACGAACGCCCGGACCCGCAAAGGCAAGGCTGTGGCCATCGCCGGCAAAAAGAAAGTCACCAAGTAGCTACTAGATTGCTGGGTCGTTTGCCGAGCCGGCGATGCAAGAACTGATAGGAACATCTGAATGGCGAAGCTCGCCACCTCGCGTCCGCGCAAAAAAGAGCGCAAGAACATCATCTCTGGCGTTGCGCACGTGGCCGCTACCTTCAACAACACCATGGTGACGATCACCGATGCCCAGGGCAACACCATCGCATGGTCGTCCAGCGGCATGCAGGGCTTCAAGGGCAGCCGCAAGTCCACGCCCTACGCGGCGCAGGTAGCGGCCGAGGACGCGGGCAAGAAAGCGCGCGAGCACGGGATGGAGACGCTGGAGATCGAGGTAAGCGGCCCGGGCTCAGGGCGGGAAAGCGCGTTGCGCGCGTTGCAGGCGGTGGGCTTCGCGATCACGGCGATCCGCGACATGACGCCGATCCCGCATAATGGCTGCCGCCCGCGCAAACGCCGCCGGGTCTGATCGCCTGCATTGGCTTTGGCGCGGCGCCACCCACGGGTGGCGCCGCATGTTTTGTTTGGAGATGATCCGTGGTCATCCAACGTAATTGGCAATCCCTGATCAAGCCTGAGAAGCTCGATGTCGAGCCGGGCTCCGACCCGCACCGCGTCGCGACTGTCGTGGCCGAGCCGCTGGAGCGCGGCTTCGGCATGACGCTCGGTAACGCCGTGCGTCGCGTGTTGCTGTCGTCCTTGCAAGGTGCGGCTGTGACTGCGGTGCAGATCGACGGCGTGTTGCATGAGTTCAGCAGCATCCCGGGCGTTCGGGAAGACGTGACCGACATCGTGCTCAACATCAAGCAGTTGGCGCTCCGGATGCACGGGGAAGGCCCGAAGCGCATGGTGCTGACCGCCACCGGACCCGGCGAGATCACCGCGGCGCAAATCCAGACCGGCTCCGACATCGACGTGATGAACCCGGACCTGGTAATCTGCACGCTGGACGACGGCGTGAAGCTCGGCATGGAATTCACCGTCAACCTTGGCAAGGGCTATGTTCCCGCTGCGAGCAACCGGCCCGAGGACGCGCCCATCGGGCTGATCCCGATTGACGCGATCTACTCGCCGGTGAAGCGGGTGTCCTACAAGGTCGAGCCGACGCGCGTGGGGCAGGTGACGGACTACGACAAGCTGCTGCTGCAGGTCGAGACGAATGGCGCAGTGACGCCGGAGGATGCCGTCGCCCTGGCCGCGCGTATCCTGCAAGATCAGTTGCAGCTTTTCATCAACTTCGACGAGCCGCAACTCGCCCGGGCCGACGACATCCACGACGACCTGCCGTTCAACCGGAACCTGCTGCGCAAGGTGGACGAGCTGGAACTGTCCGTCCGCAGCGCGAACTGCCTGAAGAACGACAACATCGTTTATATCGGCGACCTCGTGCAGAAGACCGAGCAGGAAATGCTGCGCACGCCGAATTTCGGCCGCAAGTCGCTGAACGAGATCAAGGAAGTGCTCACGGCCATGGGCCTGGCCCTCGGCATGAGCGTGTCCGGCTGGCCGCCGGAAAACATCGAGGATCTTGCCAAGCGGCTCGACGAGCCGTTCTAGATCTTGAGAGAGTAGGAGCTTTACCATGCGCCACGGTGTTTCCGGCCGCAAACTGGGCGTCACCTCAAGCCACCGTCTGGCCATGTTCCGCAACATGGCCGTGTCGCTGATCAAGCACGAGCAGATCACCACCACCCTGCCCAAGGCCAAGGAGTTGCGCCCGGTGGCGGAGAAGCTGATCACCCTCGGCAAGCGCGGCGGCCTGCACGCAAGGCGGCAGGCCCACGCTCAGCTTCGGGACGAGGCGATCGTCGCCAAGCTGTTCACGGCGTTGGCCGACCGTTACCGCACTCGCCCCGGCGGCTACACCCGCGTGCTGAAGGCTGGGGTGCGCTACGGTGACGCGGCGGACATGGCGGTGATCGAACTCGTGGACCGCGATCCCGCCGCCAAGGGCCAGGACAGCGGGCCGCGTCCGGACCTTGCCGCCGAGGACGACGAGCAACAGGCTGCCTGAACACGGCGCCTCCTCGCATCCGAGGATTGGCCGCACTACCTCGCTTCACATGATGCGGCCAGTCCTTCCATCTCCTGACCTATTCGGGTTGTCGAATGCCGACGCGCCCGTGCCGTCCAAGCCGCTTGCAGAGCAATTGCGTCCGGCGGCGTTGCCCGATGTTGTTGGCCAGCCGCATCTGGTAGGCAAAGACGGCGCCCTAACCCGCATGCTCCGGCGCGGCGCCTTGGCGTCCCTTATCCTGTGGGGACCACCTGGCGTCGGCAAGACGACGATCGCCCGCCTGCTCGCCGATGCAGCCGGGTTGCACTTCACGGCGGTCTCGGCCGTGTTCTCCGGCGTCGCGGAGTTGAAGCGCGTGTTCGACGAGGCGGCCCGGCGCCGGCAACTCGGCACCCGCACCCTGCTGTTCGTGGACGAGGTGCACCGGTTCAACCGCGCGCAGCAGGACAGTTTCTTGCCCGTCGTCGAGGACGGCACGGTGGTGCTGGTGGGCGCCACGACCGAGAACCCGTCCTTTGCCCTGAACGGCGCGCTGCTGTCCCGCTGCCAGGTGCTGGTGCTGCGACGCTTGGACGACGCCGCGCTCGACCACCTGCTGGCCCGCGCCGAGCAAGCCGTCGGACGGCCCTTGCCTATCGCACCTCAGGCCCGCGCCGCCCTGTGCGCGATGGCGGACGGAGACGGCCGATACCTGCTCAACATGGCGGAGCAGCTTCTCAGCCTGCCGGAGCAGCCCCTGTTGGACACCGCGGACCTTGCCGCCATCATTGGCCGTCGCGCAGCGCTGTATGACCGGGATCGGGATGAGCATTTCAACTTGATCTCCGCCTTGCACAAATCGTTGCGAGGTTCCGACCCGGACGCTGCGCTGTATTGGTTTGCCCGCATGGTGGAAGGCGGCGAGGACGCCGGCTACGTCGCGCGCCGCCTGGTCCGCTTCGCGTCGGAGGATGTCGGCATCGCCGACCCGGGCGCGCTGCCCCAGGCGCTGGCGGCTTGGGACGCCTATGAGCGCCTCGGCAGTCCTGAGGGCGAGTTGGCCATCGCGCAGGCCATCGTCTATCTCGGTACCGCGCCGAAATCGAACGCGCTGCATGTCGCATACAAAAAGGCGCTGGCGGCGGCGAAGGCCACCGGCAGCCTGCCGCCGCCCGCCCACATCCTGAACGCGCCAACCCGGCTCATGCAGGATCTCGGCTACGGCAAGGGCTATGCCTATGACCATGACGCGGAGGGCGCGTTCTCCGGCCAGGACTACTTCCCGGACGGGATGGAGCGCGAACCCCTTTACCGCCCAGCGGACCGTGGCTTCGAGCGCGAGGTGGCGCGGCGGCTGGACCATTGGTCCAAGCTGAGGCAGGGCCGGCCATGAGCACTGCAATGCAGGCCGGGACCGTGCAGACCCGCGCGGTGACAGAGGACGAGGCCGACCTGCGCCTGGACCGCTGGTTCCGCCGGCACTTCCCGGGCGTGCCCCAAGGCGCGATCCAGAAGCTGTGCCGCACCGGGCAGGTCCGCATCGACGGGAAGCGCGCGGATGCGGGAACCCGCCTGGTGCCGGGCCAGGCCGTCCGGGTGCCGCCGCTGCCGCCCGCCGCGGTGCCGCCGCCCGCCGTGCACGTCTTCAACCCCGACATCGCCCGCGGGCTGGAGCGCATGGTGCTTTACCGGGACGACGCCGTGATCGTGCTGAACAAGCCGCACGGCCTGGCGGTGCAGGGCGGCCCCGGCATCGTCCGCCACCTGGACGGCATGCTGGACGGGTTGCGCGGCGACGGTGGGCACCGGCCGCGGCTGGTGCATCGGCTGGACCGCGACACCTCGGGCGCCTTGGTGCTGGCGCGTACGCCGGGCACTGCGGCACGGCTGGCGGCGGCGTTCCGCGGCCGGGACGTGCAGAAGACGTACTGGGCGGTGGTCGCCGGTCGCCCGGCGCCGGTGGAGGGGCGGATCGACATGCCGCTGCTGCGCTACACCGGGCCGCGCGGCGAACGCAGCGTGCCGGCGGCACGGGACGACAAGGAGGGGCAGCGCGCGGTGACGGACTACCGGACGCTCGACCATGCCGGGCAGAAGCTGGCTTGGCTGGAGATGTCGCCGGTCACTGGGCGGACGCACCAGCTCCGGGTCCACAGCGTCGGCATCGGCGCGCCGATCGTGGGCGACATGAAGTACCATGAACCCGACCAGAACGGCGCCGGCTCGGCCTTGGTGGAAGGTTTGTCGGACAAGCTGCACCTGCATGCCCGCGCGCTGGACCTGCCGCACCCTGCGGGCGGGCGGCTGGTGGTGGAAGCCGAGCTGCCGCCGCACATGCGCGAAACCTTCGCGACCCTGGGCTTCCACGCCGGGCGTCCCCAAGCGCCGGCCCGGCGGTGACCCGCTGCCGATGACCCGCAGGCGCCGCATCGGCCTGACTGCCGCCGCCCTGGCACTGCTGCTGCCCGTGGCGGTCGCCGCGGTTGCAGCGTCGTTCGACGCCGACGCGCTGAAACTCCGGCTGGCCGACGCGGTGCGGCGCTCCACGGGGCGGGAACTGACGATTGCTGGGCCGGTGGGCCTCACGTGGTCGCTGGTGCCCACGGTCGCACTGCGCGACGTGTCGTTGTCCAACCCGCCGGGCCTGTCGCGCCCGGCCATGGCGCACGCGGCCCAACTCGACGTGCAGATTGCCCTGACCTCCTTGCTGTCGCGTCGAGTGGAGGTGCGCGGCATCACCCTGGTCGAGCCGGACATCCTGCTCGAACGCGACGCGGCGGGCCGGCCCAACTGGCAGTTCACGCCTCCTGCCGCGCCTTCCGAGGCGCCGAACCCGGCGGCCCGGCCCGCGGCACGGATGCAGGTTGCCGTCGATGCCGTGCGCATCCTCGACGGCCGGATCGGCTGGCGCACCAACACGGGCACCGTCGAGCTGTTGGCGCCGACGGCCACGGCGGCTGCGGCCGGGCCAGGCGAACCCGTGGCGGTGTCGGGCATGCTGTCGCTGGCGGGCCTCGATCTGAATTTGAGCGGCACGACGGGGCCGCTCGCGGCCATCGGCGCTGCGGCATGGCCCTTGCAGGTGGCTTTGCAGGGCGGCGGCGTCCAGGCAGGCGCGAACGGCACGCTCGGGCCGGGGGGCGCGTTGGCACTGCAAGCCAGCGTGGCCGACCTCCTCGTGCTGGAGCCGGCCCTGGGCCGCGCGTTGCCGCCGCTGCATGATGTCCAGGCCTCAGCCCGGCTATTGCCGGACGGCCTGGCTGACGTGCGGGCACAGGCCGGCGCCGCAGACCTCTCGGCCTGGCTGCCCGGCGTCAAGCTGATTCATGCGACGCTTGCGGCGCCCGCCATGGCCCAGCCGGCCGCCCTTACTGCCGATGCGCTTGCTGGTCCGGCGCCGGTCGCTGTCACCGCCCAGGCCGACACCCTCGCAGCCCTGCTGGCCGGCGGGCCGGTGCCGGCGCAGTTGGCATTGACCGCGGCGGGCGCAACCTTGAAGGCGAAGGGCAGCTTGACAGGCTTGACGGGCCGGAACCTCGACCTGGCAGTCTCCGCACGGGTGCCGGACTTGGCGGCGCTGGGCGCTTTGGCCGGGCTGGCGCTGCCGCCGCTGCGGGACGTGGCGTTCGACGCCCGAGCCTCGGAGGAGGCGGGCGCCATCGCCCTGCGGGGCATGCACCTGGCCTTGGCGCAAGGGGACTTGTCGGGCAATGTCGTGCTGGGCCGCACGCCGCGGCCTTCGGTGCGGGGCACGTTGGTTTCGCAAAGGCTCGACCTCGCCGCCTTGCTCGCCCAACCCGCAGCCGTGCCAGCGGACGCTCCACCTCCTGCGCCGGCTGGGACGGCATCGGCCACCCCTCCCAGCCCTGCGTCGCCGGCGCCGCTGCTCTCGGACCGGCCGCTGCCGTTCTATCTTTTGTGGCGGGCCGATGCCGACTTGGGCATGACGCTGAACGAGATCCTCTGGCACGGCGCGTCCTACCATGCCGTGACAGGCCGTCTTCTGCTGCAGGACGGCGCGCTGCGGCTGGACCCGTTGCAGGCGCAGGCGCCGGGCGGGGCAGTCCGGGCGACCCTGCTGGCCAACGCTGCGGCGCCGGCGCCGACCGTCGAGCTGTGGCTGAAAGCGCCGGGCCTTGCTTTGGGACCGATCCTGGCGGGGTTCGGCGCCCCGGAAAGCTTGGCGGGCCAGGTCGATGCCGACGTGCAGCTCAAAGGTGCTGGCGGCAGCGTGCGGGCCATCGCGGCATCGCTCGACGGGCACATGGGCCTGGCACTGGTGGACGGCGAGCTGGACAACGCATGGATGGCCGGCCTTCTCGGGACCGCCCTGCGCGGCCTGCCGGTAGAGATGGGCGGGCAAAGCGCGGTGCGCTGCCTGGCCCTGCGGTTCGACGCAGCCGGCGGGCAGGCGGCAGCCCGGGCGATGCTGCTGGACACCGCTCGCCTGCATCTGGATGGCGAGGGCGGGATCAACCTCGCGGACGAGACGCTCGACCTGCGCCTCCATACGCTGGTGCGCCTGGGCAGCACCTGGGTGGCCGCGCCTGTGCGCCTGGCTGGACCCTGGCGTGCGCCCTGGCCGGAGGTCGCCGCGGGTGGACCTGCTCGGGGCGGGTTGGTGATCGGCGCCGCGCCGGGTCCGGATGCCTGCCCGGCGCAGTTGGCCGTGGCGCGCGACGGCCAGGCCGGACCCACGCCGGCGGCAGGCGCCTCCGCCGAAGCGCCGCGCGGCGTCAAGCCGGCCGATTTGCTGCGCAGCCTCTTGCGATAAGGAACACTTGCGTGCTTCGTTTCTGGGACACTGCAGCCGTGGCGCCGACCGAGGGCGGTTTCGCCGTGCTGCTGGACGGCAAGCCGATGCGCATTCCGGGCGGCAAGCCGCTCACGGTTGGCGCCCCCGCCTTGGCCGAAGCGGTCGCAGCCGAGTGGCGGCGGGCGGGCGGCGCCAAAGGCGGCGCGATGACCATGGACGACGTGCCGCTGACCCGCCTGGCCGGCACCGCGCAGGACCGCATCGCCCCCGACCCGGCGCCCACCGCCGCGGCCCTCGCGCAGTATGCCGAAAGCGACCTGCTGTGCTACCGCGCGGAGACCCCGGCGGCGCTGGTGGCGCGGCAGGCCCATGCCTGGCAGCCTTGGCTGGATTGGGCGGCGCAGCGGCATGGCGCGCGGCTGGAAGCGACCACGGGCATCGTCCACCGGGCGCAAGACCCGGCGGCGCTGGATGCGGTCCGCCGAGCGATGGCCGGGCAACCCGTCCCGACGCTTGCGGCCCTGGGCATCGCGGTGCCGCTGCTGGGCAGCGCGGTGCTGGGCCTGGCGCTCGCGGACGGGGCGCTGGACGCTGCGACCGCGCATGAGCTGGCGAGCCTGGACGAGCTGTTCCAAGTGGAAGGCTGGGGCGAGGATGCCGAAGCCGCTGCCCGCCGGCGGCGGATCGCGGAGGACATCGCGCTAGCGGAGCGTTTCATTCGCCTCAGCCGGTAAGGTCAGCAAGAACCGGGATGCGGTGACGCCTGAAACAAAGCGGAGGCGCGGGCATGGCGAGCGGCGTGACGGGACCCGTGATGGGC
>CAXUIQ010000073.1:0-11400 GCA_964250815.1 uncultured Acetobacteraceae bacterium | reverse complement strand
TCGCAGATGCAGTCGGCCGAGCTGGACCAGGTGGCGGTCGATATCGCCGGGCCGCGCACCCGGTTGCGCGCCACCGGCTCCATCGTGGCCTTCGACGGGTTCCTGAAACTATACCGGGAGGACGTGGACGACGCGCCGGATGGCCAGGCCGCCGACGAGAGCCGGATGCTGCCGCCGATGCGGGAGCGCGACCCGCTGACCCGCGGGAACGTCAGCGCCGACCAGCACTTCACCCAGCCTCCGCCGCGCTACTCGGAAGCGAGCCTCGTCAAGAAGATGGAGGAGCTGGGGATCGGGCGGCCCTCCACCTATGCCTCCATCCTGACGGTGCTGCGCGACCGCAACTACGTGCGGCTGGAGAACAAGCGCTTCGTGCCGGAGGACCGCGGCCGGCTCGTCACCGCGTTCCTGACCAGCTTCTTCGAGCGCTACGTGGACAGCAACTTCACCGCGTCGCTTGAGGAGCAGTTGGACGACATCTCCGGCGGCCGGGCGGAGTGGCGCGCGGTGATGCAGGCGTTCTGGGAGCAGTTTTCCCGCGCCGTCGAGCAGACCCGCGACCTGAAGATCAGCGACGTGATCGATGCGCTGGACCAGGATCTGGGCCAGCACTTCTTCCCGGCCCGCGCCGACGGCACCGATCCGCGGCTGTGCCCGAAGTGCCATGCCGGGCGGCTCGGGCTGAAGCTCAGCCGGCACGGCAGCTTCATCGGCTGCTCCAACTACCCGGGCTGCCAGTACACGCGGCGGCTCGCGATCGAGGGCGGGGAGGACGCGGGCGAGACCCTGAAGGAGGGCATGCGCGAACTCGGCCGCCATCCCGAGACCGGGGAGGCCGTGACCGTCCGGCGTGGTCCCTACGGGCTGTACGTGCAGCAGGGCGAAGCGAACCCGGACGACAAGAAAAGCAAGCCCCGCCGCACATCGCTGCCGAAAGGCGTTGACGGCGATCAATTGACGTTGGAGCAGGCGCTGGGCCTGCTGTCGCTGCCGCGGCTGGTCGGCATCCATCCCGACCGGCAGGAACCTTTGGAAGCCGGCATCGGCCGGTTCGGCCCGTTCATCCGTATGGGCGGCATCTACGCCTCGCTCGACAAGGACGACGACGTGCTTTCGGTCGGGCTGAACCGCGCGGTGGACGTGATCGCGAAGAAGCTGGACAGCGTGCGGCCGCTGGGTCCGCATCCCGCCGACAAGGAGCCGGTGATGGTGCGCAAGGGGCGGTTCGGCCCGTATGCCCAGCACGGGCTGCGCGTGGCCAACCTGCCGCGCGACGTGGCGATGGACGACGTGACCCTGGACGACGCCGTCGCCCTGCTGGCGGAGAAGGGCAAGGCGCTCCAAGCGAAACCCGGCCGCAAGGCGAAGAAGCCCGTGGCAGCCAAGTCCTCGAAGCCTGCGCCGGCAAACGGCGCCAAGGCAGCAAGACCGGCGGCCAAGCGGCCAGCGCCCAAGGTCGCCGGCAAGGTGGCCAAGAAGCCGGCGGCCAAGCGGCCCGCCGCCAAGCCGTCGCCGCGGACGGGGATCGCCCGCACGGCTGGTTGACGTGGCGCGCCGGGCCGACGAGGAGGGCGCGCTGCCGTCGCGGGAGGCCGTCCGTTCGTTCATACGCGCCGCCGGCGGCCGGATCGGCAAGCGGGAAATCTCCCGGGAGTTCGGCATCGGCCCCGAACTGCGCGTGCCCCTGCGGGCTTTGCTGCGGGATCTTGCCAAGGAGGGCGCCATCGCACCAGCCGGACATCGCCGTTTCAGCCCTCCGGGCCGCTTGCCGGACCAGATGGTGGTCCGCGTCACCGGCACCGACCGGGATGGCGACGCGGTGGCCCGCCCGGTCGATTGGACCGGGGACGGCCCGCCGCCCATGGTGCTGATGGCGCCGGAACGCCGTGGGAACCCGGCACTGGCGCCCGGCGAGCGGGTGCTGGCCCGGCTCAGCCCGATCGGTCCCGGCAAGTACGAGGGGCGCACCCTGAAACGCCTGTCGGACGAGCCGGGCCGCATCCTGGGCGTGTTCCGGGCGCCCAACCGCCTGGTGCCGACCGACCGCCGGGCCAAGGCCGAATGGCTGGTCCCGCCCGGCGAGACCGGGGGCGCCGAGCCGGGGGAGATCGTCGCCGCCAGTCCCCTGCCCCACGCCGGCCTCGGCCTCAAGCCCGCGCGCATCACCGAGCGCCTGGGCCGGATGGGCGACGCCCGCGCCGTCAGCCTGATCTGCATCCACGGCCACGACATCCCGCAGGACTTCCCGGAGGACGCGCTGCACGACGCCGCCCGCGCCCGCGCCGTGCCGCTCGGCAAGCGGGAGGACCTGCGCGCGGTGCCGCTCGTCACCATCGACGGCGAGGACGCGCGGGACTTCGACGACGCGGTGTTCGCGGAAGCGGACGGCGACGGCTTCCGCCTGGTCGTGGCCATCGCCGACGTGGCCCATTATGTGCGCCCGGGCGCGGCGCTGGACCGGGCGGCCTGGACCCGCGGCAACAGCGTCTACTTCCCCGACCGCGTGGTGCCGATGCTGCCAGAGGCGCTGTCGAACGGCTGGTGCAGCCTGCGCCCGAACGAGGACCGCGGCTGCCTGTTCGCCGAGATGCGGATCGACGCCACCGGGCGCAAGACGGCGCACCGGTTCGGCCGCGGCCTGATGCGCAGCGCCGCCCGGCTGACTTACACGCAGGTGCAGGACGCGCACGACGCGGGGCACGACCTGGGTCTTCCCGGCGTCATCCCGCCGCTCTACGCCGCGTTCCGCGCCTTGCTCGCCGCCCGACAGGCCCGCGGCACGCTGGACCTCGACCTGCCGGAGCGCAAGGTGGTGCTGGAGGAGGGCCGGGTGGTGTCCGTGGCGCCGCGCCCACGGCTCGACAGCCACCGGCTGATCGAGGAGTTCATGGTGCTCGCCAACGTCGCCGCCGCGGAGGAGCTGGAAGGCCGGCACCTGCCCTGCATGTACCGGGTGCATGCGCCGCCATCGGACGAGAAGCTTGAGGCGCTGCGCGCCTTCCTGCACGGCATGGGCATCAGCCTGGCGCCGGGCAACGACCTGCACCCGCGCGACCTCGACCGCGTGCTGCAGAAGGTCGCCGGCACCGAGCAGGCGCCCTTGGTGAACGAGGTCATCCTCCGCAGCCAGTCGCAGGCGGCCTACAGCCCCGACAACATCGGCCATTTCGGCCTCAGCCTGCCGCGCTACGCCCATTTCACCAGCCCGATCCGGCGCTACGCCGACCTGCTGGTGCATCGGGCGCTGGTCAGCGGGCTGAAGCTCGGGGTGGGCGGCCTCGCCCCGGGCGAGCCGGCGCGGTTCCCCGACACGGCCGAGCACATCAGCGCCACCGAGCGCCGCGCCGCCCTGGCCGAGCGCGAGGCCATCGACCGCTACCTCGCCGCCTTCATGGCCGACAAGGTGGGCGCCGTGTTCGCTGCCCGCGTCTCCGGCGTGCAGCGCTTCGGCCTGTTCGTCACCCTTTCGGAGTCCGGGGCCAGTGGACTGGTCCCCATGACGGCGCTGCCCGACGATTACTGGCTATACGAGGAGGCCACCCAGTCGCTGTCCGGACGCCGCACCCGCATGACCTACCATCTCGCCCAGGATGTCGAGGTGCGTCTGTCGGAAGCAAGTCCGGTGACGGGCGGGCTGCTGTTCCAGATGGTGTCGCCCGCCCGCGCGGACCGCCCGGCGCCGCAATCCCCGCTGCGCGGCGCCCGCGGGGAGCGCCGGTCCCGACGCGGATGAGGCCGGCGCTCGCCCTGTTCCTGCTCATGGCGGTCCCGGCTTGGGCACAGCCCGGCAGGCCGGAGGGCGGAGGGTTCCCGAGCGGGCTTGCCGCCTCCGTGCTGGCCGCCTCGTTCGAGTTCCTGGAGCCGCGCACCCTGGAGCCGGTGCCGGTGCGGCAACTGGCGCTCTGGGGGCTGCGCGGCATCGCCTCCATCGACGCCGGCCTGACGGTCGAAGACCGCGGCGCCACCCTTGATCTCAGGCAGGCCAACCGAAGCATCCATCAATGCGTGGTCCCGCCCGCGCCCACCGCTGCCGCATGGGGGCAAGCCGGGGCGGAACTCATGTCCGCAGCCTGGGAAGTGTCCGAGGTGGTGCGGGACGCCGGGTTTCAGGCGTTGGTCACCAGCTTCTTTGACGAGCTGTTCAACCACCTCGATCCCTATTCCCGCTACGTGCCGCCCGGCGCCGCCGACCTCGACCGGGCGCGCCGGTCCGGTGCGGCCGGGATCGGACTGGTGCTCGCAAAGGTCGGCCAGGCGTTCGTCGTGCAGAGCGTGAACGCCGACGGGCCGGGCGCCGAGGCCGGCATCATCAAGGGCGACAGCATCCTGGCCGTGGACGACCAGCCGACGCTGGGCGAGGACCTGGCCACCGTCCTGTCCTGGATCGCCGGGATCGACGGCACCGAGGTCGGCATCACCTTGCGCCGGCGCGACGGCAGCATCCAGGCCATCGGCGTCGAGCGCGTGGTCCTGCCTCCGGAAACGGTGTTCGCCGAGCAGGCCGGCACGGTGCTCCTGGCGCGGATCGCCGGCTTCAGCAGCGACACGGACCGGCGCCTGGGCCAGGAGTTCGAGCGCTTCCTTTCCAGGGTGCCGGCGCCGCGCCGCCCGCGCGGCGTGGTGCTCGACCTGCGGGGCAACCGCGGCGGCCTGCTGCGGCAGGCAGTTGCCGCGACCAGCCTGATGCTTGACGACGGGCTGGTGGCGGTCACTGCCGGACGCAATCCAGGCGCCACCCACGAATGGCGGGCCATCGCCCATGACGCGACCGAGGGCGCGCCGATCGTGGTGCTGGTCGATGGCCGTTCGGCGAGCGCCGCCGAGATCATGGCTGCCGCCTTGGCCGACGGGGGCCGCGCCGTGGTGGTGGGCAGTTCCACGCTGGGCAAGGGGCTGGTGCAGACCATTGCCATGCTGCCGGACGGCGGGGAGCTTTTCGTGACCTGGAGCCGCGTGCTGGCCCCGCTGGGCTGGCCGATCCAGGGTTTGGGCGTCTTGCCGCAGGTCTGCACCAGCCAGGGACTGGACGCGACCATGCAGCAGTTGGCCAGCCTCAACCGGGGCCGCCTGCCTTCGGCGGAGGCCCTGGCCCGCCACGATGCCGCCCGCGCCCCGTTGCCCAGCTCCGAGATCGTCGCCCTCCGCAGCGCCTGCCCGGCCGCCGAAGGGCGCGAGGCCGACCTGATGGCTGCCCGCTACCTGCTGGAGCACCCCGTCGCCTACGCTGCCGCGCGCCGGTCAAGGCCGCAGTTCGGGGCGCTGAGGCCCTGAGCCGTTCCATCCGGGGGTGGCCGCCCGCCTTGACCCGGCAGGCCAGCATGAGCATGTTCGGCGCCTCATGCTGCCCGTCCGGGGCGCATCTCGTTTAGGAAGCAAGCTGTGGCCAAGAACAACACGGTTCAGATCAAGCTCGTGTCCACCGCGGACACTGGCTATTTCTACGTCACGAAGAAGAACGCCCGCACCACCACCGGCAAGCTGGAACTCAAGAAGTACGACCCGGTGGCACGCAAGCACGTGCCGTTCAAGGAAGCCAAGATCAAGTAGGCCAAGGCCCGCTTCGTCGCACCGGCCCAGCGCGGCCGAGCCTTCTGGCGGTGGCGTTAACCATGTTGAAAGGTTTGTCGTGGAAAACCTGACCTAGAAGCATTTATGAGACGGACATGACCGCCGCACACCTGTTGATCTCGCGGCGGTTGCCGCCGAACTGCCCGGCCATGATTGGCGGTCGGACAGGGGCGCCCATCCGCAAAGGCCCGGAGCGCGCATTGCACGCCGCTGCTGGGGAGTATTGCCAGCCTCGGTTTTCCCTGACGACAGGGGAGTTCGTGGCCAACGAGGCTGTGCTTTGCTGGCCGGACCACGAGCCGGGCCTGGCCCCGCCGAACAGCCTTGGTCACCTTACCGAGCGGAACGTTTCAGTCGGTTTCGTCGATGCCTGGGTGCTGGCCGAAGCTTGCAGGGAGGCCGTCTGCTGGAACGGCGTCCGCTCTGCCGTGAATGTCCCGGTTCGGCAACTGCGATCAGGCACCCTGTCCGTCCAGTTGGCAGCGGCGCTTGAGCAATCCGGCCTGCCGCCCCGGCAATTGGAGTTGGGAGTGGCGGAGGCGTCGCTGGCGGACAGCGGCACCGACACGCTGCTGGCCCTGTCGGCTATCCGCGACCTGGGCGTTGGTCTGGCGCTGGGCGGGTTCGGCGCCAGCGTCGCCAGCCCGTCCCTGTTGAAGCGCCTGCCGCTCACCGCGGTGAAGCTGGACGCTTCGTTGGTGCGCGATGTGCCGGGGAGCCACGAAGCTGCAGCGACGGTCCGGGCAGCGACCGACGCCGCCCGCGCCATGCAGTTGACCACCGTCGCAGAAGGCATCGAAACCGAGGCGCAGCGGGCCTTTCTTTCGGGCGTCGGCTGCGACGAGGGGCAAGGCCCGCTGTTCGGTCATCCTATGCCGGCCTGGCAGCTTCGCATGAAGCAGGGCCTTGCTCGCTTTTGATGCCCGCGGCTTGCGGTTTGGCGCGCTCTGCGCCAGCGTCGTTCCATGAACACTCAAGCCGCTCCTCCTGCCGCTGACATCGACGCGACGATCCTGGCGCTGACGGCCCGGCGTGGCCCGGCCAAGTCCATCTGCCCGAGCGAGGTTGCGCGTGCGCTCCGACCCGATTGGCAGCCGTTGCTGGGCCAGGTGCGCCGGGCTGCGTGCCGGCTGGCCGCCGCCGGACAGATCGAGATCCTGCGCAAAGGGCATGTCGTCGCGCCCGCCGGCATCAAGGGCGTGATCCGGCTTCGTGCGGCGCAGCCGCCCCGAGGAGCATGCTGATGCGGGCGCTCGGACCCGTCCTGGGCGATGCCTGGCGGCTGGCCCTGCCCTACTTCCGGTCCGAGGAAAAATGGGCTGCGCGTGGGCTGCTAGTGTCAATCATCGCGCTGAACCTGATCTCGGTCGGCGTGAGCGTCGTGCTGAACTACTGGAACGGCGCGTTCTACGACAGCTTGCAGAACAAGGACTGGGCGCTGTTCCTGCAGCTCCTGTTCACCTACCGCACCGGGGAAGCGGGCTTCATGCCCGGCTTCGTGCCGCTCGTGGCGATCTACATTCCCATCGCGATCTACCGCACCTGGCTCAACCAGTTGCTGCAGATCCGCTGGCGGCGCTGGCTGACCGACCATCTGCTGACCGATTGGCTGTCCGACCGCGCCTACTACACCATCAGCCTCACCGCCGACCCCGCAGGCCTCGGCACCGACAACCCGGACCAACGCATCGCGGACGACCTGCGCAAGTACGTGGAGGACACGTTGCGGCTCGGCCTCAGCCTGCTGTCCAACGTCGTCAGCCTGTTCAACTTCGCGCTGATCCTGTGGACCCTGTCCGGCGCCGTGACGCTGCTGGGGATCACGATCCCGGGCTACATGCTTTGGGCCGCGATCTTCTACGCCGCCGTGGGCACCGTGCTGACCCACTACGTCGGTCGGCCGCTCGCCATGCTGTCGTTCCAGCAAGAAAAGGTGGAGGCGGACTTCCGCTTCTCCCTGGTGCGCCTGCGGGAGAACACGGAGGGCGTGGCGCTTTACGGCGGGGAGCGGGCGGAGAAGGCGGGCCTCATCGACCGGTTCGCTGCCGTGTTCCTGAACTGGCGGGCCATCATGCACCGGCAGAAGCTGCTCAATGCCCTGACTGCCGGCTACGAGCAGGCAGCGTCGATCTTCCCGATCGTGGTCGCTGCCCCACGCTACTTCTCCGGCGCAATCCAGCTCGGCGGGTTGATGCGCATCGCAGGCGCCTTTGCCCGCGTCCAAGGCTCGCTGTCATGGTTCATCGACGTTTATCCGGACTTGGCGGCATGGCGCGCGACGGTGGCCCGCCTGGCCGGCTTCCAGCGGGCCATCGTCGTGGCGCGCGGATTGGCCGACCACGGTGTCCGCCTCCGTTCCAGCACGGGCGACGGCATCGCGGCGACCAGCCTGGCCCTTGCGTTGCCGGACGGCACGCCGCTTCTTGCCTACTCCGGCGTTTTGTTCCCCAAAGGCCAGTCCACCGCGATTTCCGGCCGCTCCGGCAGCGGCAAGTCCACGCTGTTCCGCGCCGTTGCCGGCATCTGGCCCTACGGCGGCGGCAGCGTCGAACGGCCGCCCGGCCGCTACCTGTTCCTACCGCAGCGCCCGTATATTCCGCTCGGCACGTTGCGCCATGCCCTCACCTATCCCAGCGCCGACAGCGGCTTCAGCGACGACGCCGTGCGCCAGGCTCTGGCCGATGCCGGCTTGGAGCCGCTGGTTCCGCACTTGGACGACGACCAGCCATGGGCGCAGCGCCTGTCCGGCGGGGAGCAGCAGCGGCTCGCCATTGCCCGGGCGCTGCTGCTGCGCCCGGATTGGCTGTTCATGGACGAAGCGACCGCGAACCTCGATCCCGAGGCCGAGACCGAACTCTACGCCAGGCTCCGCCAGCAGCTCCCGGACACCACGATCATCTCGATCGCGCACCGCCCGGCCGTCGCGGCCCTGCACGACACGGCCCAGGTGTTCCGCCGCCCGCCCGGCCAGCCCGGAACGCTGGAGCCGCTCACGAGGCGTGCTGCCGAATGATCTTCAGCACGGCAGCACCGTAGCGCTGCAGCTTCGACGCGCCGACGCCCTTGATCTCGCCCAGCTCGTCCAGGTCAACCGGAGGGGCGCTGCAGATTTCCCGAAGCACGCTGTCGTGGAAGATGACGTAGGGCGGCACGGATTGCGCCTTCGCCTCGGCCGCCCGCCATTGCCGCAAGGCGTCGAACAGCCCGGCGGCGGCGCCCCCGTTGGAAGCTGGCGCAGGCTCGGAAAAGCCCGCCGCGCGGTCGCGGCGGCGCGGCGGCGCGGGCCGCCTCGGCTCCGGCTCGTCCCGCAGCATGAGGGTCGTCTCGCTGCGCAGGATCGGCCGCGCCTGCTCCGGCACCAGGGACAGCGTGGCATACTCGCCGCTGTCGGTCCGCAGCGCGCCGCGGGCGATCAATTGCCGGATCACCCCGCGCCAGAAGCCCGGGGGCCGGTCCGACCCGATCCCGTAGGTCGGCAGTTCCTGGTGCCGATGCTTCAGGATCATCGGCGTTTCCTGCCCGCGGAGCACCGAGACGATGTGCATGGCACCGAACCGCTGTCCCGTGCGGTAGATCGCCGAGAGCACCTTCTGCGCCGCCACCGTGCCGTCGAACAGCGAAACCGGGGAGGTGCAGGCGTCGCAATGCCCGCACGGCCCGGGCAGCTCCTCGCCGAAGCACGTCAGCAGCGACCCGGTGCGGCAGGCCGTCGTCTCGGTCAGCGAGATCATCGCCTCCAGCCGCTCGCGCATGACGCGCTGCTGCGCTTCGGGCGCGCTGGACTGCGCCAGCCAGTGCCGGGCGCGGGCGATGTCCTCCCCGCCATACAAGAGGAGCGTGTCGGCCCGGTCCCCGTCGCGTCCGGCGCGGCCGATCTGCTGGTAGAACGCTTCGGGGCTGTCCGGCATGTCCAGATGCACCACGAAGCGCACGTCCGGACGGTCGATTCCCATGCCGAACGCGATGGTCGCCACCATGATGACCGGCTCCCCGCTGCGGAACCGGGTCAGCGCCACCCGCTTCTCCATCGCCGACAGCCCGGCGTGGAACGGCAGCGCCGTGAAGCCGTCCGCCTTGAGCCGGAGTGCCGTCCGCTCGGTCTTGTTGCGGCTGCCGCAATACACGATGCCCGCCTGGCCCTTGTGACGGCCCAGGAATGCCGCCAATTGCTTGGCCTCGCCCTCCTTCGCCTGCGCCGCGATGTGCAGGTTGGGACGGTGGAAGCTCGCGGTGAACATCTCCGCCCCGTCCATGCCCAGCGCGTTCAGGATGTCGAGGCGGGTGCGCGGGTCGGCCGTCGCGGTCAGGGCGATGCGCGGCACCCCGGGGAAGCGCTGCGTGACCCGGGCGAGGCTGCGGTACTCCGGGCGGAACTCGTGCCCCCAGGCCGAAACGCAATGCGCCTCGTCAATGGCGATCAGGGCGATGCGCTGCCGGGCCAGGCGGTCGAGCGTGCCCGGCATCGACAGCCGCTCCGGCGACACGTACAGCAGGTCGAGCCGGCCCGCGTCGAGTTCGACGGCGACCGCCCGCGCGGCATCCGGCTCGACTTCGGAGTGCAGCGCCCCGGCTGCGACGCCGAGCTGCCGGAGGGCTGCAACCTGGTCGTCCATCAGCGCGATCAGCGGCGACACGACGATGGCCGTGCCGGGCCGGCACAGCGCCGGCACCTGGTAGCACAGGCTCTTGCCTCCCCCTGTCGGCATCAGCACCAGCGCATCGCCCCCGGCCATCACCCGCTCGATCGCCGCTTCTTGCAGCCCGCGGAAAGCCGGGAAGCCGAACACGCGGCGCAGCACGTCGCGCGGTGCGGTCCTGCCTTCTGCGATGTTCTGCGCCGGCATCGCGGGCCTAGTAGATGTCAATGGCGACCCGGCGGCTCTCGACGCCCGGATCGCCTCCGACCGAACCCCTGGCCCGCAGCGCGATGCGGCCGCGGTCAACACCCCCCGCCGCCAGGCGGTCCGCCACGACCTGCGCCCGCAGCTTCGACAGGGTCTGGTTGGCCTCGGGCGAGCCGAGGCGGTCTGCGTAGCCCGCCACCACGACCCTGTGGCCCGGCGCTGCCTGCACGGCCTGGCCCGCATCGGCGATCACCCCCAAGGCCGCATTGTCAAGGTCCGCCGAGAACGGCGTGAAGAAGACGACGTAGGTCGGCCCCAACGGCTCGGCCGGCGCCGCGGTGCAAGCTGCGAGGAGCGCCAGCAGAAGTCCGGTCACGGCGAGACGACGGGGCGCCGGCGGGCAGGATGCTGCTCTTGGGAGCTTCACGGCAGAGTCCTTTGCGACGTTCAAGGCCGTTCCTTCGTGCCTGCCCGGAGCCGCGGCCGTCAACCGTTCAGGCCGCGGCCGCCACGGCGCGCCCCGCCGAAAGCCGGAAGATGCGGTCCAGGCGCTCCACCCCGATCAGCCGATGGACGATCAGGATCACCGTGCGTCCGGCGGTCACGTCATTGAGGGTCAGAAGGAACGCGCGCTCGGTCGCGAAGTCCAGCCCCGTCGCCGGCTCGTCCAGGATCAGGATCGGCGCTTGCGACAACAGCGCCCGGGCCAGCGCCAGCCGCCGCCCCTGCCCGCCCGAAACCTGCAGCCCGCCCTCGCCGATCCAACTGTCGAGACCTTCCGGGAAGCCGCGCACCACGTCGGCGATGCCGGCCTGGTCTAGCGCGGCCCAGAATTCGGCATCGGTGGCGCCGTCGCGGGCCAAGGCCAGGTTCGCCCGCACCGTGTCGCTGAACAGGTGGGTGTCCTGGCTCAGACAAGCGATGCGCGAGCGCGCGTCCTCCGCGCGGAGGCGTGCGACATCGACGCCGCCGAGCAGCACATGCCCGG
>CAXUIQ010000072.1:8274-11404 GCA_964250815.1 uncultured Acetobacteraceae bacterium | reverse complement strand
AGGACAAGCACTGGCGCCAGGCGATCACCGCGGCCGGGACGGGGTGCATCGCGGCATTGGAGGCCGAAAGGTTTTTGACCATGCAACAGCAGCCAACGGCGCAAGCGGCGGAGTAGTTGGGGCGTGTCCCAGATTGAAAGTTGGTTGGTCGCTCTTTCCGAACCTATGCCGCCGGTGTTTAGCGGTTCGGCCTGGGTCAAGCTCACTGCTCCTGCTGCGGAAGGAGTATCGGAAGATGTGATTTTCCTGTCGCACACTGACACGAAGATAGATCGCTGGTGGCTATGTTCTTGTTTTGGTACCAGCCCAGTGCTATAATGGTGATGTCCCCGGGATTGGCCGACGGATACGATTGTTGCGACTGTCAACCCGCAGAAGTGTCAGGATCACGGCGACGCCGCGAGCCAGCCATATGGCGAGTTGCAGATACGGGACTTCGGGCTGCATGGCTCGGAATTCCTCAATCATACTATACCACCTAGCGTTTTAGGCTCGCGCGAGTAGTTCACTGCCAAACTTCTACTCGTGGATGGTGGCGTGCGTCCGGGAGCATCCAGTTAAGTCTGGGGTTCCGAGCCAGAACTGGCTCCCGGACTCTGCTAGTGCTAGGCTCGGCGCGCATGAAAAGGCCTTTCTGGTTTAAACCGCGTGGCTACTCGCACTTTGATGCGCCGGTAGGTGTTGAATGGTCCCTTGACATCAATCCGGCCCTTGTGTCCCGGCACTCTTGGTCGCCGCTAATCCACCGGATCAAAGAGACAAAACGGTACAGGCCCAAACACCGCAAGACGGAATTGAAGAAGCGGGACATCATGTTCGCTTCGCATCGTGATGCGTGCATTTTAGCAAAATACTCGGCTGATATGGTGCAGCGTCTGGATGCTTGGTATGAAGAAGTCGGGCTTGAACACACCGTTATCGCTTACCGTTCTTTGGGTAAGTCAAACTACCACTTTGCCGCAATTGTCCAGGAGTATGTGCGCGCGCACGACCCCGTGACGGTTCTGTGTTTTGACGTGACTGGCTTCTTCGATAACATTAATCACTCAAGGTTGAAGAAGCGGCTCAAATGGCTGTTAAGATTGGATGAGCTGCCGGATGACTGGTTGAAGGTGTTCCGCGCTATCACGAAGTACCGGCGTGTCGAGCAGACTGACCTAAAGGCGCATCCTGTGTTCGCCGCGCGTATGTTGCAAAAACGCGCTCGCATACCAATAGCAACCATGAAAGAGTTGGTCGCATCTGGCATTAGAATCTACAAGAACCCAAACATGCACGGTATTCCACAGGGTACGCCGATAAGCGCCAGTATGTCTAACCTTTACATGGCGGAGTTGGACGGGAAACTGAAAGCTGAGGCGGAGAAGCGCGGCGCGCTCTATCAGCGGTATTCGGATGACATACTCGTCGCGTGCCATCCCGATCAGGCCGATGAACTGGAAGCCGTTGTTATGGCTGCGGTTAAGGAAGAAGCCCTTGAGATACAGGCAGCGAAGACAGAGCGTTGTCCGTTAGCAGGTGCCCAGAGGAACACTTTCCAGTACCTCGGCTACCACATGGGTTACGTGGATGCGCAGGTTCGGCCTGGTTCTATGTCGAAGCAGTGGCGCAGCGCCAAGCGGGCGATCCGAAAGGCTGAGCGAGAGGGTAAGGCACGGATCGACGTTGGAAAAGCTAACCAAATCTACACGCGGAAGCTCAGGAGCAAGCTCACCCATGTTGGAGTACGGAACTTCATCGCATACGTAGGTCGATCTGCGGATGAGCTTGGAAGCAAGCCGATGAAAGTGCAGGCGAAGCGGCTACATCGGTTTGCGCTAAAAAGCATTGACAGGATTAAGGGCCACAAACCTTTGTAGCCGTTTCCTGGCAGAATTCAACTCTCAAACCGTCCCACCCTAATAGCCACTTGCCCATCTTCCAGTTTACGTTATCCGGGGAGTCCCGCGCCGAGTCGGCGCGGAATCAATAGGAAACGGGCAAAGGCATGGACTGGGATAAGCTTCGCGTATTCCATGCCGTCGCCGAGGCGGGCAGCTTCACCCACGCGGGGGAAACGCTGAACCTCAGCCAATCCGCGGTGTCCCGCCAGATCTCGGCGCTGGAAGAGGCGCTGCAGGTGCCCCTGTTCCACCGCCACGCCCGCGGCCTGATCCTGACCGAGCAGGGGGAAAGCCTGAACCGCACGGTGCGGGAGGTGTTCGCCAAGCTCGCCATGACCGAGGCGCTGCTCACCGAAAGCAAGGAAAAGCCGGCCGGGCGGCTCAAGGTCACGACCACAGTGGGCTTCGGCTCCACCTGGCTCGCGCCGCGGCTGCAAGGCTTCCTCGACATGTATCCCGACGTGACGATGACCCTGCTGCTCGACGACGCCGACCTCGACCTCGCCATGCGGGAGGCCGACGTCGCGATCCGCATGCACGCGCCGAAGCAGCCGGACTTGGTGCAGCGGCACCTGATGCAGATCCACTGGCTGGTGGTGGCCCATCCCGACTACCTGTCCCGACACGGCACGCCGACCCGGCCGGAGGATCTCGACGACCACAAGCTGATCCTGTTCGGCGACTACCGCCCGCCGGTCCCGGACATCGACTGGCTGGCGGAGGCCGGGCGGCGGGCCGGGCAGCCGCGCCGGGCGCTGCTGGAGGTCAACAGCCTGCACGCGATGGCGCTGGCGATCCGATCCGGCATAGGCATCGGCGTGCTGCCGGACTGGATGACCGACGACCTCGACGGGCTGACCCGGCTCTTGCCGGACCTCAAGGCGCCCAAGGTCGAGGTGTACTTCGTGTATCCCGAGGAACTGCGCAATTCAAAGCGCGTGGCGGTGTTCCGCGACTTCCTGCTGGCCCGGTTGCAGGAGCTGCATTAGCCGGGCGGCGGCGTCCCTGCCGCTGGCGAACGCGCCGCCCACCGTGCCGGCCAGACCGTCGGTGCGGCAAGCCTCGCCGGCGAACAGCAGGCGCTCCGCGGGGAACGCCGCTTCCAGCACGCCCCGCATCCCGGCCTGGCCCGGCGGCGCATAGGCGTAGGCGCCGAGCGCGAACGGGTCCGTGGCCCAGCCGGTCACTGCGGCGCCGTCGCCGCGGCGGAGGCGCTGGCCCGGGACGAGCTGCGGGCCATGCTGGGA
>CAXUIQ010000072.1:0-8264 GCA_964250815.1 uncultured Acetobacteraceae bacterium | reverse complement strand
CTTCCCAGCATGGCCCGCAGCTCGTCCCGGGCCAGCGCCTCCGCCGCGGCGGGGTCGCCTGCCACAGCCCAGGCGGCTCGGCCGCCGACGAAGCCGATCACGTGGCCCGCGCGCCCCGGCCAGGCGATGAACGCCATGTTGGCCCGCCCGGCCGCCATCTGCCGCACGAGGCCGGTCTCCGGCGGTAGTCCGAGCCGGTCCGGCTCGGCCGCCGGCAGCGCCACCTTCGACAGCAGCCCCATCGGCAGCCCGGCAATCGCCGCCTGCACCGGATGCGGCAAGGCTGGGGCGAAGCGGATCGCGCCCGAGGCCAGCACGCCGGTCGAGACCGTGACGATGCACGCCGCCGCGCGGATCGTCCCGCGCGCCGTCTCCACCCGCACCCCGCCCGCGCCGTCCCAGGCTATGGCGGTCGCAGGGGTATGAAGCTCGACATCGGTGGCCATGCGGCGCGCGACGAAGGCGCCCAGGCCTCCGCGCACGAGGAGGTTGGGGCCGTCCAGCCGGTTCCGATGCCAGTCCCGCAGGCTCAGCACGTCCGCGTCGGCGGCGGCGATGATTGCGCCCTCCCACCCGGCGACCGTCGCGGCCCAGGGATCGTCCCGCATCGGCGCCATCGCCTCGGCGAGGCTGCGGTCCCGTTGATCCGCTGCGAGCGCCGGGGCGACGACCTCGTCGAGGCGGTCCCAAGCAGCGTCATAGGCGGCCTGCTCGCCGGCATCGGCAGGACGGCCGGCGACGAACAGGCGCTCGCTCCGGGCCGCGTCGGAGTTGGCCAGCGCGTCCTCGCCGGGACGGGCGAGCGCGGTCAACGGGTTGCGCTGGGCCGCATGGAGCCAGGATGCGCCATGGTCGAATGCCGCGTGGCCGAGCAGAGCCGGGTAGGAGGTGTAGGCCCGCCCGCCGATGCGGCCGGACGCTTCCAGCAGCACGACCGGCACGCCATGCCGGCGCAGGTGGAGCGCCGCGGACAGCCCGGCCACCCCTGCCCCGACCACCGCCACCCCGTCGTCCCGCAACGCGCTCATCCGGCAGCCCAGGGTTGGACATGCCCTCGACGGTTTGGCTTCTCGTAAACCCGCATCGGGTCTTTGATACCACTCCGAAGCGGTTGCGCCAATGGGCGGCGACGCCTGGGCGGTGCTGGCCTGTTGACGGCGAAGCTCCGATGCTACGCTCGCATCCGTTGCACGCGGGGTTCCCATGGTCGATTTCTTCAAGGATTTCGCGCTCGAAACCGTGCCGGTCGGCGACGGGACGCTTCGGCTGCGCCGCGGCGGCTCCGGCCCGCCCTTGCTGCTGCTGCACGGCAACCCGCAGACCCATGCCATGTGGCACGCCGTCGCCCCGGCCTTGGCGGAGCGGTTCGCCCTGGTCTGCCCGGACCTGCGCGGCTACGGCGGCAGCTTCAAGCCGGGTCCCACTGCCGACCATGCGCCCTACGCCAAGACGGCCATGGCGCGCGACGTGGCGGAGCTGATGACGGCCCTCGGCCACGAGCGGTTCGGCGTGGTCAGCCACGACCGCGGCGCGCGGGTGGCGCACCGCCTGGCCCTCGACAACCCGGACCGGGTGCAGTCGCTCGCGATCATGGACATCGTGCCCACCATCGAGCATTTCGAGCGCACCGACATGGCCTTCGCGCTCGGCTACTACCACTGGTTCTGGTTCGCCCAGCCGCACCCGTTCCCGGAGAGCCTGATCAATGCAGCGCCGGAGACCTGGTTCTCCGCGCACACTTCGCGCGAGCCGAAGCCGCCAAGCTTCTTCCGGGAAGAGGCCCTGGCCGACTACCTTGCCGCCGCGCGGAACCCCGGCGTGATCACCGGCATGTGCGAGGACTACCGCGCCGCCGCCTCGATCGACCTGGAGCACGACCGCGCCAGCCGCGCCGAGGGGCGCCGGGTCGAATGTCCGGTGCTGGTGCTATGGGGCAGCAAGGGATACATCGGCAAGTGGTACGACCCGCTGGCGATCTGGCGCGGCTACTGCAGCGCGGACGTGACCGGCGGCGCCGTGGACAGCGGGCATTACCTGGCCGAGGAAGCGCCGGAAGAGGTCCTGGCGCACCTCCGCGGTTTCCTGTCCTGAACACCGAAAGGCCGTCATGTCCAACGACCCTCTCCTGCTCCGCGAAGACCACGACGGCATCGCCTGGCTGACGCTGAACCGCCCGGCCGCCCGCAACGCGCTGTCCGTCCCGTTGATGACGGCGCTGGAGGCGGCGCTGGCCGACATCGAAGCCGACCCCGCAATCCGGGTCATCGTGATTGGCGGCACCGGGCCGGCGTTCTGCGCCGGGCACGACCTGCGGGAACTGCGCGGGATGCAGCGGGATGAGCAGGCGGCGCTGTTCGCCCAGTGCTCCCGCATGATGCAGCGCATCGTTGGGTTGCGCGTGCCGGTGGTCGCCCGGGTGCATGGCATCGCCACCGCGGCCGGGTGCCAGCTCGTGGCGAGCTGCGACTTGGCGGTGGCGGCGGACACGGCGCGGTTCGCGACCCCCGGCGTCAACATCGGTCTGTTCTGCTCGACGCCCATGGTGGCGCTGTCCCGCGCGGTGGGGCGCAAGGCCGCCATGGAGATGCTGCTGACCGGCGAGGCGGTGGACGCGCCCCGGGCGGTGGCGCTCGGCCTGGTCAACCACGCGGTGCCGGAGGCCGCGCTCGACGACGCCGTGCGGGCGCTCGCGCAGAAGATCGCGTCCAAGAGCCGGGTCACCGTGGGCCTGGGCAAGCCAGCGTTCTACGCGCAGGCCGGGATGCCGCTGGCCGACGCCTACGGGTACGCCGCCGCGGTCATGGTGCGCAACATGGGGGAGCGGGACGCGCATGAGGGCATCGACGCGTTCCTGGAGAAGCGCGCCCCGGTTTGGGGCGGCTAACCCGCGAGCCGCTTGTAGAACAACGTGGTTGCCTCCGGACGGCCCGCGGCGTCGATGCTGTATCCGGGGATCACCCCGACCTCGGTCCAGCCAAGCCGGCGGTACAGCCGCTCCCCCGCGCTGCCGATGAGCGTGTCGAGCGTCAGCAACGTGCGCCCGGCGCCCGCGGCGGCGGCCTCCGCCGCCAGCAAGAGGGCCGGCCCGAGGCCATGGCGGCGGGCGTCGGGGTGGCCCAGCATCGTGGCGCCGTCGGCCCGGTGCGGCTGGGTCTGCGGCGTGTCGAGCTGCACCCGCACCGTGCCGGACAGCACGCCGCCCGCCCAAGCCGCCAACAGGATGCACCGGCCGGCCGCGACCCCCTGCGCCACGCCGCGCATGTAGGCCCGCGCCGCGTCGAGCGGCAGCGGCGCCAGGAACGACACCGACGCGCCGCCCTCGACGCAGGCCACCAGGATCTCGGCCAGCCGACGCTCCGCCGAGGCGGCAGCGGATGCAGAAAGCGCCAGCACGCCGTCCAGCGGCTTCGCATAGCCGAACTCAAGCGTGCGCGAGATGTCGTCCAAGGCGCGGATCGGCCCGTCCCGCACCCAGCTTTGCTTCTCATAGAACCGATGCGCCCGTGTGAACCGCGTATCGGACCACAGCACCAGGCGGGATGCCCCGGCGGACGCCGCGTGCGCCTCGGCGGTCTGCAATAGCTGCTGCCCGAGGCCCGACCCATGGGCGTCCGGATGGACGTAGAGCTTCTTCAGCTCCCAGGCGCCGCCTTCCGCCGGCAGGACCGCCGCCATGCCGACGACGGCGCCCCCGTCCTCCGCCGTCCAGAGCGCCCCGCCGCGCCCGGCGCAGTACGACGCCATCGCGAACAGCTCTTGCTCCTCGTGCTCCAACTCCAGGACGCAGCCGGGGTAGTCGGACCAGCACCGGCCGATCAGGGCGATGAACCCGTCCGCGTCGCTGTCCCGGCCCGGCCTCAGCAGCATGGGCGCCGGGTCAGCGCAGGGCGGCGCAGAACGCGACGATGCGGCGGCAGGCCTCGGCGAGCGAGGCGTCGTCGGTGGCGTAGCTGATCCGGACGTAGGGCGACATGCCGAAGGCGGCGCCGTGCACCACGGCCACGTGCTGCTCTTCCAGCAGCGCCAGGGCGAAGTCCTCGTCCGTGCCGAGCCGCGTGCCCGCCGGCGTCGCCTTGCCGAGGCAGCCCGCGACGTTCGGGTAAACGTAGAACGCGCCTTCCGGCCGGTGGCAGGCAATGCCGGGCGCTTCGCCCAGCGCAGCGAGCACCAGGTCGCGGCGGCGGCGGTAGGCGGCCACCATGCGCGGCACCGCGTCCTGCGGCCCGTCCAGCGCGGCGGCGGCGGCGGCCTGGCCGACCGTGGACACGCCGGCGGCGACGTGGCCCTGGATGCTCGTCATCGCCCGGATCAGGTTGCGCGGCCCGGCGCCGAAGCCGATGCGCCAGCCGGTCATCGCGTAGGTCTTCGACACGCCGCTGACCGTCAGCACCCGGTCGCGCAGCCGCGGCGCCACGGCGGCCATCGTGCTGTGCTCGAAACCGTCGTACACCAGGTGCTCGTACATGTCGTCGGAGAGTATCCAGACGTGCGGGTGGCGCAGCATGACCTCGGCCAGCGCCGCGAGGTCGTCCCGCGTCGCGGCGGCGCCGGTCGGGTTGTTGGGGTAGTTCAGCAGCAGCCACTTGGTGCGCGGGGTGATCGCCGCGTCCAGGTTCTCCGGCCGCAGCTTGAACCCGTTGTTCTGCGGGCAGCTCACCGCGACCGGCTCGCCGCCGACCACGCTGGTCATCAGCGGGTAGGCGCCCCAGTACGGCGCGGGGATGACCACCTCGTCGCCGTCGTCGAGCGTCGCCATCAGGGCGTTGAAGATGACCTGCTTGCCGCCGTTGCTGACCATGATCTCGTCGGGCGCGAACTCCAGCCCTGAGTCGCGCCGGAACTTGCGCTGGATCGCCTGCTTCAGCGCGGGCTGCCCGTCCTGCGGCGGGTACTTGGTGTCGCCGCGCAGCCCAGCCTGCCGCGCGGCCTCGACGGCGTGGGGCGGGCTGTCGAAGTCAGGCTCGCCGATGGTGAGCGCGATGACCTCGATGCCCTCCGCCCGCATCGCCCGCGCCTTCGCGGTCATGGCGACCGTGGCCGCGACCGGCGCGCGGCCCAGCCGTTGCGCCAACCCGGGCATGGGTCAGCGCAGCCCCTCGCAGAAGCGCTGGACGCGCCCGCACGCCCTTGTCAGGCTCTCGGTGTCGGTCGCGTAGCTGATGCGGAAATGGCCGGGGTACATGAACGCCGCCCCATGCACCGCGGCGACGCCCTCCTCCTCCAGCAGCGCGGTCACGAAGCTCTCGTCGTCCTTGATGACGGCGCCGCCGCGGCTCGTCTTCCCGATGCAGCCGTGTACGCTCGGGAACACGTAGAACGCGCCTTCCGGCGAATGGCAGTTGATGCCGGGCGCCTGGTTCAGCATGGACACCACCAGGTCGCGCCGGGTCTTGTAAACGGCGACCATCTCGTCGATGAAGCCCTGGGGACCCGTCAGCGCCTCGACGGCGGCGGCCTGGCTGACGCTGCTGGTGTTGGACGTGCTCTGCGATTGCAGCTTGTCCATCGCCTTGACGAGCCGCACGGGGGCGCCAGCGAAGCCGATGCGCCAGCCGGTCATCGCGTAGGCCTTGGAGCAGCCGTTCATCGTCACCGTGCGGTCGCGCAGCCGCGGCTCGACCTGCACGATTGTCGCCGGCTGGAAGCCGTCATAGACCAGCTTCTCGTAGATGTCGTCGGTGAACACCCACACGTCGGGATGGCGCAGCAGCACGTCGCAGATCGGGCGCAGCTCGTCGGCCGAGTAGGCGGCGCCCGTCGGGTTGCACGGGCTGTTCAGCATGAACCACTTGGTCCGCGGCGTGATCGCCGCCTCCAGGTCCTCCGCGCGCAGCTTGAAGCCGTTGTTCTGGCCGCACGGCACGAACACCGGCGTGCCGTCCGCGAGCGAGACGATGTCGGGGTAGCTGACCCAGCACGGCGTGGGGATCACCGCCTCGTCGCCCGCGTTCATGGTGGCGACCATGGCGTTGAAGATCACCTGCTTGCCGCCGGTCGAGACGATGATCTCGTCCGCCGTGTAGTCGAGGCCGCTGTCCCGCTTGAACTTGTCCGCGGCGGCCTGGCGCAGCGCCTTGGTGCCGGCCACGTCGGTGTACTTGGTGTCGCCTCCCTGGATGGCGCGGATCGCCGCGTCCTTCACGTTCTGCGGGGTGTCGAAGTCCGGTTCCCCGGCCGACAGGCTGATGATGTCCCGCCCCTGTGCCTTGAGCGCCCGCGCCTTGGTGGAGATGGCGATGGTCTGGCTCGGGCTGATCCGGTCCAGGCGTTCGGCGATGAGCTGCATCACAGGGCTTTCAGGGGTAAGACTGCAGGCTCGACCTTATGCCCCTGCCCGCCCCGGCACAACCGCGCGCCCGGCTTTTTGTTGCAAAAGCCATGCGCCGCCCAGCGCCAACGACACCACGGCGAGGATCACCGTCGCCAGGGCGTTCAGCTCCGGCGTTACCCCAAGGCGCAGGGCGGAGAACACCACCATCGGCAGCGTGCTGGCGCCCGGCCCGGACACGAAGGTCGCCACCACCAGGTCATCCAGCGACAGGGTGAATGCCAGCAGCCAGCCGGACAGCAGCGCAGGTCCCAGCAGCGGCAGCGTCACCAGCGCGAAGGCAGCGGGAGGGGACGCGCCGAGGTCCATGGCCGCGTCCTCAAGCTCCGACCCCGCATCGGCCAGCCGCGCCTCGATCACCACGGCGACGTAGGACAGGCTGACCGAGACGTGCGCCAGCGTGATGGTCAGCGCGCCGCGCCCGGCGGGCCAGCCGACCGTCTGCTCCATCTGCACGAACAGCAGCAGCAGCGACAACCCGACCAGCACGTCCGGTAGCACCAGCCGCGCGGACAAAAGGGCGGCGAACGCGCCCCGCCCGCGGAACCGCCCGAACCGCGCCAGCGCGTACCCGGCCAGCGTGCCGAGCACCGTGGCGCCCGTCGCCGACAGCGCCGCGATGCGGAGCGACAGCAGCGCCGCCTCGATCAGCTTGTCGTTCGCCCACAGCGCCGCATACCAGCGCAGAGAGAAGCCGGACAGCACGGTGGTGAGCCGGTTCGGGTTGAAGCTCGTCGCCACCAGCAGCAGCACCGGCACGTACAGGAAGGCATAGCCGAGCAGCAGGCACAGGTTGAGGAACCAACCCCGCCTCATTGCCGTGCCCGCATCGCCACCATGGGCAGCAGCAGCGCCAGCAGCAGCGCATTCGCCACCGTCGCTGCCATGGGCCAGTCGCGGTTGGAGAAGAACTCGTTCCACAGCGCCCGCCCGATGGTCTGCGCGCCGGGGCCGCCCAGCAACTCCGGAATCACGTATTCGCCCACCGCCGGGATGAACACCAGGGCGAGGCCGGCGACGATGCCCGGCACCGAAAGCGGCAGGGTGACGGTGCGGAACGTGGTCCAGGGGCTGGCGCCGAGGTCGGCTGCGGCCTCCTCCAGCGCCGGATCGCGGCGGGACAGGCGGGCGTAGAGCGGCAGGATCATGAACGGCAGGTAGGCGTAGGTCACGCCGACATACATCGCGAAGTCGGTGTAGAGCAGGCGCAATGCCGGCAGGCCCACGGCTTGCAACGCGGCGTTGATCCAGCCCTCGTCCCGCAGCAGGCCGATCCAGGCGGTGATGCGCAGCAGGAACCCGGTCCAGAACGGCAGCATCACGCCCAGCAGCAGCAAGGAGCGCCAACGGTCCGGGGCGCGTGCGATGGCCAGCGCCATGGGATAGCCGATCAGCAGGCACAGCACGGACGACACCCCGGCCACCGCGAGGCTCTTCAGCGCCGCGTCCAGGTAGAAGGCATCCTCGGTCAGCGCCGCGTAGTTGGCCGGGTCCGGCGATTGCAGCAGCGGCGTGTAGGGCGGCACGCCGGGGACGGAAGTGGAAAAGGACAGCGCCGCCACGATCACCACCGGCAGCGCCACGAACAGCAGCAGCCAGAGCCAAACCGGCGCCAGCACGGCAGAACGGCTCATCCGGGGCGGTTCATTCGGCCAGCAGCACGCAGGCCTCCGGCGGCCAGGACACCGCGACGGCGCTGCCCGGCGCGAGCAGCCCGGCGCCCACGCCGTCCGCCAGCGGCTGCGACACCAGCAGGGTCGCGCCCCCTTGCAGCCGCACATGATGGTCCATGGTGCCGCCGCGATAGGCGCTGTCCGTCACCGTGCCCGGCGCCGTGTTCATGCCGTTGGCCGTGCCCGGCGCGATGCGCAGCCGCTCGGGCCGGAGCGCCACGTGCAGCGCGCTGCCGGCAGCAGCGGGCGCCGGTCCCGCGGCC
>CAXUIQ010000071.1:0-11441 GCA_964250815.1 uncultured Acetobacteraceae bacterium | reverse complement strand
AGATCCGGGATGTAGCGGGGGCAGTTCGGGAAGATGTAGTCCGCCTGGAACCGCACCACGGACTTGGCGCCGTGATGGCGGGCCAGGGTCGCGGCGTCCCGCAGCAGCGTCGCGCCGCCGGTCATCCGCACCAAGTCGGACGCGCCGTCGAAGCGCATGAACAGCAGGCCCACCCGCGCGCTGCGGCTGATGTTGCCGAGCGTGCGGTACATCGAGTTCCCGTCGTAGTCCGGCCATTCCAGCGCCGCCGGCCCCACCACCCGCACGAAGCCCGGCACGCCGCCCTTGAAGCTGCAATCCACGGCATCCCCGTGGTGCGAGGCGACGAAGAAGAACGACGCCTCCGTGATCAGGGCGATGTCGCCGGGCCAGAACTCGCGGTGCTTGCGCCGCCGTTCCAGCGCGTCGGCGACCCGGCGGCCGTCGAACTCGTCCTGCAAGGCGCGCATGCCGTCGTGAAACATCGAAGCGTCTTCCATGCCGCCATGCTAACCCGGCGCGGTGTTCGCGGGAACGGGTCGCATGGTCATGTCCGGATTTGCCGCGCCCGGCCTCGCCGCCGGGCTGCTCGCGCTGTGCCTGGCGCCGGCCCGGGCGGCGGAGGTCTGCCGCTATGCCGGCAAGACCAGCTACTCCGGACGCCTTGCGGTGCAAACCGAGGCATCCGAAGCGCGCGGCGTCACCACCGTGGACGTCCTCGCGCGCCTTGATGCCAAGCCGTCATGGTTCTGGACGATCCAGTACTTGGCGGAGGAGATCACCACCTGGCGGGCGGGCGAGCTGCAATCGGTCGCGGTGAACAACCGGTATCTTGTCAACGGCCGGCCGAGCCGGCAGCAATGGGACGTGTTCACCCCCGGGCTGGACGGGCTGCTGGCGAGCCGGGTGCAATCGCGGTCGCTGCCCGAGTTCCGCCGCCGGCACCCCGCCTTCGCCGCCCATTGGGACCCGGGCCGCTTCGGCCAGGCCTGGCTGGCGGATTACCCGGCGGCCCAGCCGGAGCGTCGTCCGGACCTCGACCTGGCCTCTGCGGACATGCCGCCGCGGACGCGCACGCCGCTCGCCCTCGCGTTCTACTGGTCCCGATTCTTGCCGGACGCGGGCGGGACGGTGCCGGTGTTCATGCCGGGCTGGAAACGGGACGCGCGCCTAGATGCCCAGGCAGTGCCGGCCGGACCGGGGCGCTGGCGCGTGGTGCTGCGGCATTCCGCGCTCGGCGCTGGGCCGTCCTCGGCGGAGGCGGCGGTGTCTGCCGACCATCAACTCCTGCGGCTGTCGTTCGACGTGCATGCCGCCGCCGGGTCCGGGCAGGGCTGGGTGGACCGCGCAGGGTGCGGGGCGGACTGACCGGGCTTGTTTCCGAAACCGTGGACTCCGTGAACGGAAGGAGCAGAGGACGCCAGGTTCATGATCAGCAGGTCCTCGGTTCAATCCCGGGCGTCGGCACCGTCCCAAAAGGCCGGCGGCGGTCTTCGTCCCGTCCGAAACGTGACCCGGCCCTTCCTGTTCGCAACGGTCACGCGCTCGTCATGAAACGGGGTCGGCAAGATCGCGTTTCCGAGTACTCACCTCATCCAGCATCCCAAGGAGAGTTTCATGCCGACATACGACGCGACCATCAAGGCGCTCAAGGCCGGGGCCAAGAGCATGACCGTGAATGCCGCCGTGAAGAATATCGAAAGCTGGGAAGCCACCCTTGAAAAGGTCGAGGTCAGTGGCGTGAAAACGATCATCAAGGATCTCGAAAGCCTCAAGAAGCACCTGCAAAAGCCGGAAATCGACGGGGAGGCGGTGCACAAGCTGATCGCCAAGCTCGGCAAGGAGACGGTGACGATCGCGGGCAAGACCGAAGGCAAGAACGCCGAGAAGGTCAAGGCGCTGGGCGAGGCGCTGCACGAAGCGGCCGAGAGCCACGACGAAAAGACCGCCTGAGCCCCGGCATGCGCCCGGCCCCGGCCGGTCCGGGGCGGGCGCATTGCGCGCCGGGCCGGGCTGCGCCATGGTTTCGGAGGCAAGGAGGCCTGCCATGACCGCGAACACCGCCGTCGCACCGGAACACGTCGGCTTGTCGTCGCAACGCCTGCGCAAGATCGACGGGTGGATGGACCGCCTGGTGGAAGGCGGCAAGCTGGCCGGGCTGTCCGTGCTGGCAAGCCGGCGCGGCCACCTGGCGTACGAACGCCATGCCGGGTTCGCCGACGCGGCGCGCGGACTGCGCATGGCGCCGGACAGCATCCTGCGCATCTATTCGATGACCAAGCCGCTCACGAGCACGGCGCTGATGATGCTCTACGAGGACGGCCTGTTCCAGCTTGACGACCCTATCAGCGGCGTGCTGCCTTGTTTCAAGGACATGCGCGTTTATGCTGGGGAGGGCAGGGAGCCGGTGCCGGCCGTGCGCGGCATCACCTACCGGGATTTGCTGACCCATACCGCCGGGCTGACCTACGGCTTCATGGACGCGACGCCGGTCGATGCGATGTACCGGGACCAAGGGGTCGATTTCCAAACCTCCGATGCGACCCTGGCCGAGGTCGTGGAGCGCGCGGCGGCGCTGCCGCTGCTGGCGCAGCCCGGATCGGCCTGGAACTACAGCATCGCGACCGACGTGCTGGGGCACCTGGTCGCCGTGCTGTCGGGCCAGGAGTTCGGGCAATTCCTGCACGACCGGGTGATCGCGCCGCTCGGCATGGCGGACACGGCGTTCCAGGTGGCGCCGGACAAGCTCGGGCGCTTCGCCGCGAACTACGCCCGGGGCGAGGACGGCCGGGCCGTGCTGCTCGATGACCCGGCCACCAGCCGCTTCGCGACTCCCCGCGCCATCGCGTCCGGCGGCGGTGGCCTGGTCGGCACCGGGCGGGACTACATGCGGTTCTGCCGCATGATGCTGGGCCGCGGCGCGCTGGACGGGGAGCGCCTGCTGGGCCGCAAGACGGTCGAGCTGATGACGGCGAACCACCTGGGCGGCGACATGGCCAGCATGGGCCAGGCGCGCTTCAGCGAAAGCAACTACGAGGGCATCGGCTTCGGCCTGGGCTTCTCCGTCATGCTCGACCCGGCACGCGCGCAAATCCTCGGCTCGCCCGGCGAGTACGCCTGGGGCGGGGCGGCCAGCACCGCGTTCTGGATCGACCCGGTCGAGGACATGGCCACCATCCTGATGACCCAGCTCACGCCCAGCTCCACCTACCCCATCCGCCGCGAGCTTCGCGTCCTGACGTATCAGGCGCTCGTGGACTGATCGACGAGGCCGATCTCCGGGTTGTGCTCCGGTGCCAGCGCGTGATGGTACCGGTCCAGCACTTCCCGCGGGTCCCCGTCGGCCATGACGCGGCCTTGGTCCAGCCAGATCACCCGGGTGCTCCAGTCGAGGATCACCGGGACCGAGTGCGACGACAGCACCAGGATCTCGGCGCCGCGCACCATGTCCTCCAGGCGGCCGCGCGCCCGCTCCATGAACGCCGCGTCGCCGGCCAGGAACCATTCGTCCATTAGCAGCACCTGGGGCCGGATGGCAGTGGCGAGCGCGAAGCCCAGCCGGATCACCATGCCGGAACTGTAGAAGCGCACCGGCAGGTCGAGGAACTCCGCCAACTCGGCGAACTCCTGCACGTCGTCCTCCAGGCGGCGGATCGCCGCGCGGGGCAGGCCGCTGCAAAGCCCGCGCAGCGCGATGTTCTCGCGCCCGGTCAACTCGGGGTTCATGCCGAGGTTGGGGTCGAGCAGGGCGCCAATGGCGCCGCGCACGTGCACGGAGCCGACCACAGGCTCGTAGATGCCGGCCAGCGTGCGCAGCAGCGTGGTCTTGCCCGCCCCGTTGCCGCCGATCAGGCCAAGCCGGTCTCCGCTGCGCAGGTGCAGCGACACGTTGCGCAGCGCCTGCACCACGATCCGGTGCCGCCCGTCCTCCTGCAAGCGCCGGCTGGCCGCGGCGAACATCGTCCGCTTCAGGCTGCGGCTGCTGCCGTGGTAGATCGGGAAACTGACGTCCACGCCGTCCACGTCGATGGCCGCCACGGCCGTCAGACCCAGAACGCCAGGCGGCCGCGCACGCGCGTGAACAGCAGCCAGGCCGCCGCGCAGAGCAGGGCGCTGTAGCCCAGGGCGGACAGCCAGACCTGGCCGTCCGCCGCCCTGCCCAGCAGCGGCGCCCGCACGACCTCAAGCAGGGCGTAGAACGGGTTGAACGGCAACAGCGCCGCCTGCGGCCCTTTCAGCAGTTCGGGCTTCCAGATCACCGGGCTGATGAAGAACGCGATCTGCATGACGCTGCCGACGATGGGCGGGATGTCGCGGAACCGGGCGCACACCGCGCCCAGCAGCAGGCAGCAGGCCATGCCGTCGAGCACCCACAGCAGGATGCCGGGCGCAGCGGCCCACGCCGCCAGGCCCGGCCACACGTCGAAGGCGGCATAGACCACCAGGATCACCGGCACGTTGTGCGCCAGCACCAGCAGGTTCCGGGTGACGACCCGGATGGCGTACAGCGTGAACGGCATGCGCTGCGAGCGGATCATGCCCTCTGCCTGCTGGAAGCTGCCGCAGGCGTCGCCGACCACGCTGCCCAGCGCGTTCCATAGCACGAGCGACAGCGCCAGGAACGGCAGGTAGTCGTGCAGCTCCATCTTGAACAGTTGCGAATACAGCACGCCGAGCGCGCCGATCATCACGCCCGTGGACAGCGTCAGCCAGAACGGGCCGAGCACCGAGCCGCGGTAGCGCAGGCGGATGTCGAACCAGCCGAGGGTCAGCCCGAGCCGCCACAACGCCAGGCCGTCCCGCGCGTCCTGCACGGCCAGGCGCTGCCGCGCCACGGCCGAATGGTCTGAATGCAGCACGAGGTCGGCCGTGCCGCGGGGGTCCAGGGTTGCGCTCACCGGCGCGCGATAGCCGATCCGGCACGGCACTGCAACCGGCGCCCGGCTGCCTGCCCAGCTCCCTGCACGACAGCCGCGTGCCGCCGCGCGGCTGCACCGCCAAGGGTTTCGTCCGGAAGCGTCGCGACTTCGTAACAAACTGTTGCCAGGCCATTCAAGCTAGGCTAACGCAGGAGTTGGGGTTAACCCCATGCTGACCCGAGCGACGGCCCGCAAAGCCGTTGTGCCCTCCGGCCGTCCGACGGCCGCGCCACGACGGAGGCCGCGTCCATGCCGAATCGCCGTTTCCCTGCCGTCACGCCGGTTCGCATCCGATCCGCGGCCTGCCTCCTCGGCAGCGTCGCAGCGCTTGCCCTGATGTCGGCCTGCGCGAGCCGGGCGCCGCAGATCAGCGCGCAGCAGGAATCGACGCAATACCTGTCGCACGCCCGCCGCAGCTACACCCCGCCCGGGCCGGCCAGCGACCCTTGGGGACCCTACATCGCCGAGGCGTCGGCCAAGTTCGACGTGCCGGAGCGGTGGGTCCGCGAGGTGATGCGCCAGGAGTCCGGCGGGCACCTGTATGGCGGCGACGGCGACCTGATCACGTCCGGCGCGGGCGCCATGGGCCTGATGCAGGTCATGCCCGCGACCTACGACGAACTCCGGGGGCGCTATCCCGAACTGGGCAGCGATCCTTTCGACCCGCACAACAACATCATGGCGGGCACGGCCTACATCCGCGAGATGTACGACATCTACGGTTCGCCGGGGTTCCTGGCGGCGTACAACGCCGGGCCGGGCCGGCTGGACGACTACCTGACCCGCAGCCGCTCGCTGCCGGGGGAAACCCGGCGCTACGTGGCGAACATCGGACCCAGGATCGCCGGCGTGTTCCCCAATGCGCGGTCGCCGGGCGAGCAATATGCGGCCGGCGCCTTGCCGATGCCGGCCCCGGACGCCCCGCGCGACTCCGGCGGCTGGGCGTCGGGCGTCGAGCCGGCCAGGTATTCCCCCGCGCTGGCGGCGGTGCTGAACGCGCCGCCTCCCGCGCCGGCCGCCCCGGCGCAACCAATCGTGCTGTCGCCGCCAAGCCCCCCGACGCCGCCAAGCCCCTCGGTGCAGGTCGCACAAGCCTCGGAGCCGCAGGCCGCGCCGCCAGGCGGCTACATCGTCCTGGCGCCGCAGCCGCCCGAGTCGGCGGTGTTCGCCGATCCCGCGCCGGCCGAGGACGTGGCGGCTGCGCCGCCGCCCAGGCCAGCCGCACCGCGCCCGGAGCCGGCCTGGCTCCCGCGGCAGGCCCGCCCGGCACTGGCCGTGCATGGACGGTTCATCGAGCCGCCACGGCAGTATGCCGCTTTGGCCTCCGCTCCGCGGCGTCCGATGGCGTTCAACCTGGTGCCGCCGGCCAATGCGGCGCCGGCCGTCATCCGCCACGGGACGCCGGCGGCCGGTAACTGGGCCGTGCAGGTCGGCGCGTTCGAGAACGCCCACATCGCGGCGCCCGCCACCGCGGCGGCGCGCGACACGGTGCGCGACGTGCTGGGCGGCGCCCGCCCGGCGGTCTCGACTGTGCGGCAGCCCCGCGGCACCCTGTACCGCGCCCGCTTGGTGGGCCTGTCCCGGGACGCCGCCGCCCATGCGTGCGAGCGGCTGGTCCGCATCCGCACCAACTGCATGGTCGTGTCGCCCGACACCCAATCCTGATGCCAAGCCGCAAAGGAGCTTGGACGAGGAGCTTGGACGTCAGGGGATCTTGGTCGTCCCCGCCAGCACCGGGGAGCGCAGCCGCGACGCCTTTTCGACCACGCCGCTGACGCCCTCGCGGCGCGCCAACTCGGACCAGACATCCGCCGGCTCGATCCCTGCTGCGACCCACATGACCAGAAGGTGGTAAAGCACGTCGGCGCTTTCGGACACCAGCGCCGGCTTGTTGCCCGCCACGGCTTCGATCAGGCACTCGACGGCTTCCTCGCCGAACTTCTGCGCGACCTTCGACGTGCCGCGGCTCAGCAGGCGGGCGGAATGGCTGTGCGCCGGGTCGGCCGACCGCCGGTCCATGACGACGGCCCAGAGGCGGTCCAGCACCTCGCCCGAGAGGGCGGTCGGGACGCTTGGGCGTGCGTCCTGGCGCTTGGCTTTCGGCGCAGACTTCTTGGCCGCGGCCGGCTTGCCCGCCACGGCTTTCTTGGCAGCTTTGCCCATGCTCAGGCCGCCGCGGCGACAGGTGGACGCACGGGCAGGCCGGCGGCGTCCAGCGCGGCCTTGACCTCCGGGACGGTGAAGGTGCCGAAATGGAACACCGAGGCCGCGAGCAGCCCCGTGGCGCCGGCCTTCGCGCCGTCCACGAAGTGCTGTAGGCTGCCAACCCCGCCCGACGCGACCACCGGCACGCGCACCGCGCCGCACACCGCCCGCAGCAGGTCGAGGTCGAAGCCGCGCCCGGTGCCGTCGCGGTCCATGCTGGTCAGCAGGATCTCCCCGGCGCCCAACGCCGCGACCTGCCGGCACCATTCGACGGCGTCGCGGCCGGTGGCGGTCCGTCCGCCGTGGGTGAACACCTCCCACCGGCCGGGGCCGCTGGCCCGGGCATCGACGGCAACCACGACGCATTGGCTGCCGAACCGGACCGCCGCCTCGCGCACCAGTTCCGGCCGCGCGACGGCCGCGGAGTTCATGCTGCACTTGTCCGCACCGGCCAGCAGCAGCCGCCGCATGTCCTCCGGCGACCGCACCCCGCCACCCACCGTGAGCGGCAGGAAGATCCGGGCAGCCGTGCGCGACACCACGTCGAGGATGGTGTCCCGGTTCTCGTGGCTTGCGGTGATGTCGAGGAACGTCAGCTCGTCCGCGCCGGCGGCGTCATAGACGGCGGCTTGCTCCACGGGGTCGCCGGCGTCGCGCAGCGACACGAAGTTGACGCCCTTGACCACCCGCCCGTCCTTCACGTCCAAGCAGGGGATGATGCGAAGCTTGAGCATGCGCCGTCCAACTCCACCACTCGGCCTGGCGCGTGTCTAACGCAAGACTTCCGCAAACCATCCATCAACTCCAAAGTCAACAATTGCTGCAAAGAAATGTTATGCCTGTCCGGCAAGCAGCGCAAGGGCCGCGCCCAGCTCGATCCGGCCATCGTAGAGCGCCCGCCCGACGACGACCCCCTCGATGCCCGCAGGCGCCTCCGACCGCAACGCCTGCAAGTGGGCGAGCGACCCGACGCCGCCGCTGGCGATCACCGGGGTGCGCAGCCGGGCGGCCAGGCCGAAGGTTTGTTCCAGGTTGAGGCCCGCGAGCATCCCATCCCGCCCGATGTCGGTGTAGATCACGGCCGCGACGCCCGCATCCTCGAAGCGCAGCGCCAGGTCGAGGGCGGACACCGCCGACGTTTCCGCCCAGCCCTCCGTCGCCACCATGCCGTCCCGGGCATCGATGCCGACCGCGACCTGCCCGGGGAACATGCGGCAGGCTTCGCGCACCAGCTCCGGGGTCTTCACCGCGACGCTGCCGAGGATGACCCGGCGCACCCCGGCTTGCAGCCAGCGTTCCACCCCAGCCATGTCGCGGATGCCGCCGCCGAGCTGCACCGGCACCCGGGCCGCAGCCAGGATGCCGGCGACCGCCGCCGTGTTGACGGAGCGCCCGGCGAATGCGCCGTTCAGGTCCACGACATGGAGCCATCGGCAGCCGCCGTCCTGCCACGCCCGCGCCTGCGCGCCGGGATCGCCCGAATAAACGGTGGCGTCCTCCATGGCGCCGCGCCGCAGCCGGACGCAGGCGCCATCCTTGAGGTCGATCGCGGGATACAGCGTCAGGCTCACGCCTTCGGGTCCCGTTGCAGCAGCTTCACGTAGTAGATGCCGCGGATGGTGCGCCCGCCGACCCGGGCGTAGCACGGATGCTCGCCCCAGCGGTGGTAGCCGAGCGTCTCGTAGAGGTGGATCGCGGCTTCCTGCGTTTCGCGCACGTCCAGGTTCAGCACTTGGTAGCCGAGCGCGCGGGCGCTGTCCTCGATGCGCCGGGTCATCAGGCGGGCGAGGCCGTAGCCGCGGGCGTAGGGAGCGATGAAGGAGTGGGTCAGCGTCGCCGCGAAGGCCTGCGCCTCGTTGTTGCGGGGCGGGCGGACCAGTTGGGCGCTGCCGACGATCACGCCGTCCAGCCGCCCGATGAACAGCTCGCGCTCCGGCACCAGCAGCACGCCGCGGAAGTAGCTTTGCAGCGCCAGCCGCCCCGGCGACTTGACCCAGCCGAAGCCGCCGCCCTCCAGGATCGAGGCGTCGGCGGCCTCGCACAGCGCGTGCATGTCGTCGTCGGCCAGCTCGGCGGCGCGCTCCACCAGCAGCTCGGGACTCGTCATGCCGCCCGCTTTGCTCAGGCGGTCCATTCCGTCACGGTGCCCCATTCCGCCCAGGCTCCCCGCATCCAGTCGTCCAGCGTCCCGGTTGCCGACCCTCGGGTTCCCATCGCAAGAAGTTGGCCAGGATGCGCAGGCCGACCTGCTGGCTCTTCTCGACGTGGAACTGCGTGCCGGCCCGGTTGCCGCGGGCGACCAGGGCGGGCACCGGGCCGCCGTAGTCCGTGGTGGCCAGCAGGTCGCCCGGAGCGCCGCCGCGGAGCGCGTAGCTGTGCACGAAATAGGCATGGTCGCCGGGCCGCAGCCCATCCAGCAGCGGATGCGCGCCCGGCTCGAAATGGAGCGCATTCCAGCCCATCTGCGGCAGCCGCAGCCCCGGGGGATCCATCGGCGCGACCTCGCCGCCGATCCAGCCGAAGCCGGGCGTGACGGCGTGCTCCAGCCCGCGCTCCGCCATCAACTGCATGCCGACGCAGATGCCGAGGAACGGACGCCCGGCCTCCGCGCTGCGCTCCACCGCCTCGCGCAGCCCCGGGACAGCCGCCAGCCCGGCGGCGCAGTCGGCGAACGCGCCCTGGCCCGGCAGCACCACCCGGTCTGCCGCGGCGACCCGGCCGGGATCGCCGGTGACCTCGACCTGCACGTCCAGCCCGGTCCGCTCCGCCGCGGCCGCCAGGGCGCGGCTCGCGGAAGCGAGGTTGCCGCTGCCGTAATCCACCACGGCGACGCGCATCATGGGAGCGGCCCGACCAGGGAAGCGTTCAGGTCGGTGCGGGCGTGCAGCAGCCGGGCCAGGGCGCTGTCCTCATCGCGGGCCGCCAGCACGTGGGCCAGCAGGTAGCCGCGCCGCTCCAGCGACCAGCGCACCGCATCCCGCCCGAGCAGGCCCGCAAGCACGCCGAACCCCAGGCCGACCAGCGCGCCCACGCCCGGCGGCACGAGCACCATGACCAGCAGGGCCGCCGCTCCGAACAGCACCGCCGGAATCCAGGCCCGGTGCGCCAGCAGCCAGAATGGGCCGAACACCGCGGCGCCCCAGCTCCAGCCTTCCAGAAGGATGATTGGCGGGCGATCCGGCTTGAGGTGCGCGGTGTAGGTCTTCATAGCGCGCCCTTGGTGGACGGGATCGCGTCCGCTGCGCGCGGGTCGGCCTCCGCCGCCATGCGCAGCGCGCGGGCCACGGCCTTGAAGCACGCCTCGGCGACGTGGTGCGCATTGCGTCCGGCCTGCTGGGTAACGTGCAGCGTCATGAGCGCGTTCATCGCCAGCGCGCGGAAGAACTCCTCGAACAGCTCGGTGTCCATCGTGCCGATCTTGTCGCGCCCGAACGCGACGGACCAGGCGAGGAACGGCCGGCCCGACAGGTCCAGCGCCGCCGCGACCAACGCCTCGTCCATTGGCACGACGGCGCTGCCGTAGCGCCGGACCCCGCGCTTGTCGCCGACGGCGCGGGCCAGCGCCTGGCCCAGCACGATGCCGATGTCCTCCGTCGTGTGGTGGAAGTCGATGTGCAGGTCGCCCTTCGCACGCACCGCAAGGTCGATCAGCGCGTGCCGGGCGAAGGCGGTCAGCATGTGGTCCAGGAAGCCGACGCCGGTCGCGACCTCCGCCTGCCCGGTGCCGTCCAGGTCCAGCCGGACGGCGATGTCGGTTTCGGAGGTCGCGCGGGTGATCTCGGCGGTGCGGGCCATGCGCGCCTGATAGCGCAAACCGCACCCTGGGCAAACCGGGATCGGGGAACCCCGGCCCAAGTTGCCTATATCTTGTGCAGACCGGGCGCGGACCCCATCTGGGCCCCATCATGCAAGTGTCATCATCCCCCCACGATCCCGTCGGCTGGCACGGGACCACCATCCTCTGCGTCCGCCGCGGCGGCCGGGTCGCCATGGCCGGCGACGGCCAGGTGACGCTCGGCCAGACCGTCATCAAGGGCAACGCGCGCAAGGTCCGGCGCATCGGCACGGGCGGCGGCGTGCTCGCCGGGTTCGCCGGCGCCACGGCCGATGCGTTCACCCTGCTTGAACGGCTGGAAGCCAAGCTCGAACGTTTCCCTTCGCAGCTTGAGCGCGCCTGCGTCGAGCTGGCCAAGGACTGGCGCACCGACCGCTACCTCCGCCGGCTGGAGGCCATGATGGCGGTCGCCGACGAGGCGCACAGCTACACGCTCACCGGCAACGGGGACGTGCTGGAGCCGGAGGACGGCGTGATCGCCATCGGCTCCGGCGGCAACTACG